>CAZSVU010000010.1:0-60203 GCA_964610275.1 uncultured Polyangiaceae bacterium
CTGGTCGATGGAGACTCTGATCTGCTTCATGGACTGTGAACCGCGCCAGGAGTGCGCCGACGGCTCCGCCACCATTCGGGCATCCTGGGTGTGCGACTTCGAGCAAGACTGCCTGGACGGGTCGGACGAGGTCGGGTGCATCCACTTCATTTGCTACGACGGCACCGGCGTGCCGGACGCCTATCTCTGCGATGGGGACAGCGATTGTCCTGACGGAGAGGACGAATGGGATCCCTGCTGACGAGCACACGCGTTCAATGCTGGGCGATTGCCATCACGCTCGCCGGCCTGGCTGCGTGCGGCTCCACCGATCATAAGTCAGGTGACGATGACGGGATCTGCGGCATCTCGGACTGTCCGGCGCACTGTTACGACCTGGTCGTGGAAAGCTGCGACGTGCGCACCACCGAGTGTCAAGAGGACATCTTTGCCAGCGTGCAGTGCGTGTGGGGAGGAACGGGGACGGCTCCCCCGACGCGGGTGATCAGCGAGGCCGAGTACCAGGCGTACCTCGACGACCCGGCGAACCAGGACCCGCCCGAGGATCCCGCTCGGAGCGCGGCCTGGGAGTGGGCACTGCACCAAACGCTCCTGCTCGACCCAGCCCTCACCATCAACGAGGCCGCGGGCGAGTTCATAGGAGGCGTCGTGGCGGGATACTACGACGACGAGGTCGGTGAGGTCGTCATCATCGATCGCGGGTCGCAGGTCCAGGAGGCGAGCAGCATACTCACCCTCGGGCACGAATACGTGCACGCGCTCCAGGACCAGCAGATCTCGCTTCGAGACCTGTACAACGCGACCACGACCACCGACGAGCAGTTCACTGCGGCGGCGCTCGTCGAAGGCGAGGCGCGACTCTACGAGTGGCTGGTGACGGCTTTCATCTACGACATTCCACTCGCCGACCTCGGGCTGGACGGACTGTTCGACTCGGATCTGAAGAACAGCCGGAGTGCGGTGGTGATGAGCGACTCGGCGGGTCTGGTCGCGATGTTCGCACTGCGCTACCCGGTAGGAGCGATGTACCTGCACGAGGTGTGGGAGTCCGGCGGGAACTCGGCGGTGAGAAGCCTCTATGACGCCGCGCCAGACACCGGCCTGGGCTGGATACTGGGCCCGTCGACGTTCCACGATCACCCGGAGAGCTGGAGCGAGTCCTTGGACTGCGCGGCGGCTGGCCCGGCTGGCTACGAGGACCTGGATTACGACGAGTTCGGGGCCCCGTTGCTGTTCGCGATGCTCGGCGGGGCGCTGAACAGTAGTCCGGTGGTTCCGACCCTCGCGGCCTGGCAAGAGTCTCTCGCTTGGCGTGGCGACCAGGTGTTGCTGTACCGAGACCCAGCTCTGGAGCAGTGGGCCATGCGCTGGACGATCCGATTCGCCACGAACGAACAGGCGGAGGGTTTTGCCGCGTCTGCAACCGCTGGACTGACCGCGATGAGTGTCCTGACCTCGGCTCGTGAGGTGCATCTCCTGTCAGCGTCCGATCCGGCGATCCAGTCTACCTGGCTGGCCGAGGTTCAGCTGACCTGTCCGTAGCGAACGGGCGCTGCGAACGGGGCGGGAAAGCCTCAACGACGAAGATCGCTGTCGGTCACCGCCCAGGGATTGGGCGTGGCCGGGTCGCCGAGCAGCGAGTAGGTGTGCAGCAGGTCTTGGAGCTCAATGCTCGCGTCGGCGGCCAAAGCCCGCTCCGCCTCCAGCAGCGCATCGCCCACGGTGGGGCTCTCACCGCGGGTCAAGCGGCAGAGCACCTGGGTACCAAGCTCGGACAGTGCCACCGGATCGGCCAGGGTCGTCGAGGCGGTGGCGAGCAACGCTCCCCCGGTCGGGTTGCGCACGAAGGACCAGGCCAGCGATTCGCCCCAGGGGCCAACGAATCCTCCGTCGAAGCACGTCCACGACAGCAGCAGGAAGGGTCGCTCGTTGTCGTACGCGCCCGCCTGCACGCTGTCGACCAGGATGGGGCTACTGGACCAGCCCGAGAGGAAACCGTGGCCGTGGTAGCTCAAAAGATCGATACCCGCTTCGGCTTCTCGGCGCAGATCGAATGGCGGTGCGGAGCTGCTCGACTTGAGCCAACGCACCCTGTCGAGACCGACGGGAACGCACGCGTCCGCCAGCTCCGCGCTCGCCAACTGGAATTCGTCAGTGGTGCCGGTCGGAGCGTACGAGTCGGCCACGAACAGCAGTCGCCCCGTTGGCTGTTCAAGCATCTGGTGGCCGGCCAGAATCTTGTCCACCACCCGTTCAGCCTCCTCTGGGCTCGACACCGCCAATCGACCCACGGCCAGGCGAGGCACGCCGCTGTCACCTTCAACGTACCATCCGTCAGCGGCGGCCTCGTAGCCGTGGCTGAGCGTCGTCGTGAAGTGCGTCGGTACGTAGTCCGGGGGACTCCCCTCCAAGTGACCGGTGCCATCGACGGTCGACCCGCCCATCAGGAGCAGATACCGGGGAGGCGTCTGCCAGCGCTCCAGCGCCACGCGCACGAACCGCCGGATCCCGTCAGGGCCCGCCCGTCCGTGGCTGAATTCGTCATAGACTTCCTCCGTGGTCGCAACCAACGAACTCAGACCGTTGCGGGAGTGGTACTCGGCCAACCGCCGCGCCGCCGGCGCAAACTCGGGGTGCGTAATGATGAGGTAATCGCCCCGGCGCCAGCGGGCGCCGAGGGCGGCGTGCTGCCGCTTCCCCACGAACTCGACCGTAGGTAGCCCCGCGCCCAAGTCCGCCAGCAGGTAGCGCCTGAGCGGCGCCGTCTCGCGCCGAGGTCCGGGCGCCTCGTCCACGAAGCGTATCGCAGGCGCCCCGGCTTCGGTGCTCATGCCCTGGAATCCATGCAGCACAATCGGCTTCAGCGGTTCGGTCACGTCGAGCAGTACCGACCCCCCTCCAGACGCTGCCTCAATCTGCACGCACTGGCCTGCCGCGACGCTGAACGACAGCTGCCCCTCCACGGGCACGAGCCGTCGAGTGTACTCCACGCGCACGGTGTCAATCGACACCACGTCGAAGTCGGCTCCAGGCAGCGCGGACACGGTGAGCTGATTGTCTCCCTCCAACAGCAGTCCAGCCGGAAGCGTGAACCGGAGCTCCTCCAAGTCCTTGCCAACCCAGCTCACCTCGCCCAGGTCGGCACCGTTCAGTTGCACGGCCACCGCATGCACGTCCGACAGTCCCAGGACGCTGAGCTCCAGCTCGGCGGACTGCGACTGCGGCGTAGGCACTGGAAGAGTCAGCCGCGCGGGCCAGCCGGGAAACGCCTGGGCCCAGAAGAACGGGTCGCCGTCGGGCGCCTTGACGTAGTACACGCGCTGCTGTTCGAGTTCCAATCGGTGGGGAGCTTCCGTCGACGGTTCGCTGCAGTCACCGAAGACCCGGCGTTGCCGCATAGCGGCAGCGCGCCCCAAGCGCGCGAACAGCACATCGTGATCGGAGTAGCGGTCCGATTCGGCCAGTCCGACGAACCAGAGTCCGCGCTCGCTCGCGAGCGTGGGAACACGGCCCTCGCGGCCGGAAAGTAGGAGCCCCCGACGCTCGACGTCGGCTCGTTCAAGTCCCGCCTCTGCCAGTGTGGCCCAGCTCAGAAGATTCGCCCCTGGCTGGTGGACGGCCAGCTTGACGGCACCATCGAGGCGACGCGACGCTCCGTTCCCAGCGAGAACACGAGGACGCCGGCCAGGTGCCCACCTGCCTCGCCTGCGGTCCGCTGCGGCTCTCAGCCGGCCCAGTAGTCCCGACCGAACGGCACCGTGGCGAGCCTGAACAGGACCGTGCAGCATGGACGAACCCGACGCGTCCAGATCTTCGACGAAGTATCGCCAGCCCGATCGGCCCTCGCCGTCCACGAACTCGTAGTCCCGGCCGATCGGGCTGTCACCCAAACCAGCAATGGGCTCCTCCGTCAGCTGCAGCAGGGCACCCCCAAGCCCCTGGCGGTAGACGTGAAACCCAACGTTGTTCCGCTCGGAACCGGTCGACCAGGACACCGTCACGCCCTTGGGCCCCGACCGGGCCCCAAGGGCGGCCAGCGTCACGCTGAGCGGTTCGATATCGTCGCCGGCCGCGCCGTCATAGGTGATGAATCCACCGTTGTCCGCATCGGTCTCGGGTGAGTGGTCCATGATACTGGGCCAACCATTGGTGGCCGTAGCCACCCCCACGGTGTCATTCCCACTGGTCAGCCCCAGCACCGAATACGGGATGCTCACCTCCATGGTGCTGCCGGAGTACTCCATCGCGGCAATCGTGCCGACGGCGTTGCCGTCGCCATCGGTAACTTCACCCTCGGTGGCCTCGATGATCCGATCGTCCGGACCCGAGATCTCGCCGTCGCCGTCGACATCGAGGTAGATGAATACGTCGATGTCGACACCGAACACGCTCTCCCGGAAACTGCCGCGGAAATCGAGTGCGAGGTAGAGGTTCCCGTCACTCCCGCTGCTGTTGTCGTCGGTGACCCAAATCTGCTCGATGTCGCGCCAGGCGAAAAGCAGATCACCGCTTTCGTCCTGGAAAGTGAAGGGATCGGCGGGCCAGTCCGACAGGTCTCCGTCTATGTCCGGCGTGGCGTCCGCAATCGCGAGCGAGGGCAGCAGCAGGGTTGCTGCTGCCACGGCAGTGCCGGCGAGCCGGGTTCCCATCCTGCAGAGACGACGACTCGAACGCTCAAGACGTGCTTTCACCGTTGCCCAATCTCGACCGGCCAGCACCGGGACCAAACGCCCGGCGCCGGACTCTGCCGGCACAATGAACCACCATAGCACTGAACGGCCGGAGCGACTGGCCACGTAACAGCGAAACGGTGCCGCAACCTACCCAGTGGATCCAAGCCCCTGACCGGCGGCTCACTTCGGGACTGACGAGCCCGGTACCCGCCAGGGGGCCAAGGAGCCCGGTGGGGTCGAGCGGGCCGTGACCTGCCCGACGGCAAGCGCTGCCTTGGCTTCGACAGGAAGGTCTACCCTCCGCATTGCCGTCGTTTTGACCGTCCGCTGGGGGTGCACTAACGTTCGTTGCCCAGCGGGGGTGGGCCCCCGAAAGGACCGACTTGCAGGCCAAGCTACAGCCCACCGACCGGTTTCGGCGGTCGGACTCCGTGGCGCACCGCCGTATCGACGATGAAGTGCTGTTGATCCCGATCCGCTCGAACGCCCGGGAAGGACTGGCGGTGTTCAGCTTGAACGTCACCGCCTCGCTGCTCTGGGACCTACTCGACGGAAAGAATGACGTCGCCGCGCTGACCGCCGCCATCTGCGAGCGGTTCGAGGTGAGCGAGGAGACGGCGCGTCAGGACGTGGAGGCTTACTGCCAGCAACTGCTGGACTGCGGCGCGATCGAGCCGGCCGAAAGCGAGGCATCGACGTCGCCGTGACCCTGGTCGAGAGAAGCCAGGAATGGCTGCAGGCGCACCTGCTGAGCAAGGTCACCACCCGCCGCTTTCCGTTCTCGGGTAGCTTCGAGCTCACTTGGCAGTGCAATTTCCGCTGTGTCCATTGCTACCTGAAGGATTCACGCTTGGACGGCCCGGAGCTCGGCACCCACGCCGTGCTCCAGCTGCTGGACGAGCTCGCCGGAGCGGGTTGCGTCGGTATCGCCCTCACCGGGGGCGAGCCACTGCTGCGAGCCGATTTCAGGGAGATCCTGGCGCATGCGTCTCGCTTGGGGTTCCTGGTGGCTCTGTTCACGAACGCCAGCCGGGTGGACGCGGCGTTGGCGGATTTTCTCGCGCTCCACCCACCGCGCAGCATCGAAGTCTCTCTGTACGGTGCGAGTGAGGATACCTACGCCCAGGTGACCGGTGCGCGTGAGAACTTCCGGCGCACGGTGACGGGGATCAATCACCTGCTGCAGCGCGACCTGCCGATTCGGCTCAAGGCCGTGCTGCTTCAGCCGTTAGAGCAGGAGATGGCCTCGATGCGCGCCTTGGCGAAATCCCTCGGCTTGAGCCTTCACGTCGACGCCCGCGTGGACCCCACTCTCGCCGGAGACCAGGCCCCGGTCGCGCTGCGCGTGGAGCCCCAGCGAGCAGCGGAGATCGAGCTGGATGACCCCGCGCGGGTGGAGCGGCTGGTGCGAGATGGGGCACGGGCTCGGGTGCGTGCGGCGGAGCATGCGGGGGAGGCCTGCGGCGCCGGGCACTGGTCGTTCCACCTCGACCCGGCGGGCCACCTGCTACCGTGCATGTTGGTGCGAGAGCCGGCAATCGACGCCGTCAAGATCGGGTTCCGGGCTGCCTGGAACGAGCTCGGCGGTCATCCACGAATCGCCTACCCCCAGGATTCGGCCTGTGCTCGCTGCGAGGTGCAACATTTGTGCAGTCATTGCCCCGGCGCCGATGTGGTTGACGATGCTCCGCTGGGGTCCCATGTGAGCTTCGATTGCGAGTTGGCCCAGTTGCGAGCGCAGGTGCTAGAACAAAGGTTGGCGGAACAGCGCGATCCGGCGGACTCCGATGAATGACGAAAGCGACAAGCGCCCGCGGGAGGCATCGGAGAAGAAGGAGCGGCAGCCCTACGTGGCCCCGGAAATCCGCCGGATCCAGCTCACCGTGGACGAGGCGCTAATGAGCATCTGCAAGAGCGGTCTGGGGATCGGGCCGCTCGGCCCTGGCTGCTTCGGTGAGGGGGGCAGCTGCATGGGAGGCGGAAGCTGACGGCAGTTCTCTCGGTCGGTGACATCACCCTGGAGATCAGCGGGTGCGCAGCCGACCGGGTGCCGCGCCCCTCACGAGCCTTCTTGGTCGAGGCCGCGTCGGCCGAGGTGCGATGTGAGGGGGCGCTCGAAACGCTCGCGCTCCCCGAGCGAGAGCTGCTCTTCGACTCGGGCGGGGTGTGGCGTGTCGATGCAGGTGTCAACGGGGGCATTCGCTTGGTGCTTCGCGCTGGACCGCACCCAGGCCGCCCGTACCACACGGTGGAGCTGAATGAACGTCTTACTCATGGCCGAGTCACCCTCGATCCAGCACCACTGAAAGATGAGCCCGCGCCGTTCCTGTTGCGGGCGCCGCTGCACGAGCTGTGGACCAATTTTCTGCTGCTGCGAGGACGTGGTGTGTTGGTGCACGCGTGTGGGTTGCTCACCCACCATAACGTTCACCTGTTCGTGGGCGAGTCGGGAGCGGGAAAGAGCACTCTGGCAGCCATTCTCGAATCCCGATTCGGAATCGTGCTCTCCGACGATCGCATCGTCGTGCGGCCCGCGCGCGGAGGATTTCGCGCTTATGGAACTCCGTGGCACGGCGAGGCCCGCTTTGCTGCGCCAAGCAGCGGGAAACTTTGCGCGATTTACTTTCTGAGTCACTGTGAAGTGAGCCGGTGCACTCGGCTCGAGCCCCAGAAAGCCGCGCCCAGACTGGCTGCAGGTTGCTTCATGGCAGGCTGGCCGCCGCAGGGAATTAAGGATCTGCTCGCATCGTGCGTATTCATCTGTAAGAGCATTCCTTGCTACCGCCTCGACTTCTCTCCAGACGACTCCGCACCGGCCGCAGCCGGCCTGACGCCGGTGGGCTGACCGCTCGGAGCCTGTCCCGAAAGCAACTGCTATTGGTGGCACATGCCGTGGTGCAGAGGGGCGGCCTCTTGCGGTGCCGGGTCCATGGCTACTCGATGCGGCCCATCATTGCCGACGGGGACGACGTGGTGCTGGGTCCGCTGCTCACAGGCGAACCGCACATCGGCGAGGTGATTCTGGTCGACACGTCTCGGGGCCCCAAGCTGCATCGAGTCATCGAGCGTGGCCAAGACGACAACGGCACCTGGCTGCGCGTCCGCGGAGACACCCAAGTTGGCGCTGGCGAAACCGTGCGGCTCGATGCCATCTACGCGCGGGTCGTGAGTGTGCATCGCCCACTGGTCAAGGCTCTGGCAGTGTACGCGACCGAGTACGTGCGCTGGCTCCCGCGGTGGCTGCCGGGACGCGAAGAGCTAGCAGCGCGTCCCTAGTGCGCGCTCGAACTCACCGAGTGGATCGAACACGACCTCGAGGACGCCGCGCCAGTTCGGATCGGAAAGCTGCGACGCGGCTCGCCACCCTTGGTAGCGAGCTTCGCCCAGCACCATTCCAGCAAGTGGAGTGAACCACAGGTCGAGACCGCTTGGTCGCACGGCGTTGGCCTCGAACCCGTACTCCCACAGGGCGCTTCCCACCGTGGTGAGCGCCAGGGCCTCGAAGACATTGCGTCGACAGATCCGGGAACGAGTATAGAGCTCGCTGCCGAACAGGCCGTGACCGACCACGTTGATCACCCACCAGTCTCCATCCCATTCGAATGCCGGCAGCGACGAGTCCCAGCGGGGCGAGTGCGTGAACGCGTCCCGGTAGCTCGCGCCCATACGCTTCGTGCTGGTGTCGGCGAATGGCTCTGGCCAGAGGATGGCGGCGCCCACTCGCATGCCCGTCATGAGGGCCAGACCGTGCACGCTGGGCACGAGCCAGGAATCCTCCACCGCGTCCGGCGGTGCCGGCGGCAACGCGGGTGCGTCCAGGCGCGCGACGGACTGCGCCCCGGCCACCTCGCACTGTGTCCACACCACCAGCACAGCGGCGCATCGGACCGAAACGCGCACGAAACCGTGGGGCAGGAGGGAAACCGACATGAGCAGAAAGTGCCTACCAGAGTCTAGCTGACAAGAGGAGCCCCGAGCCGCACCGAGTTTGGCGGTCGCCCGCCGGCCCTTCTGCTACCTTCCGGCGGTGGCTCAAGCCAAGAAACCGCGCGCACCGAGCCGGGCGACCAAACAGCGACGCGCGTTGACGCACGTGGGGGGCGATATCGAGCTGCGCGGAGATCTCGAGCCCGAGCGCCGAGTGGCCAGCGAGGCCCTGGACGTGACCGCTGACGAGACTGCGGTGCGGGCGCACGTGCACGGGTTTCACAGCTACCCGGCAAGGCTTCACCCTCTCACCGCGGCCCGCCTGATCACAGGCCTCACCACTCCCGGCAGCCGGGTGCTCGACCCGTTCTGCGGCAGTGGCACGGTGCTCGTGGAAGCCCGCCTCCAGGGCCGCTCCGCGTTGGGCGTGGACGCCAACCCACTCGCGGTGGAGCTGAGCTGGCTCAAGACCGGTGGTTTGGTCGGTGCGCAGCTGGAAGAGCTCGACGCCGCCCGACAGCGAGTGGTGGAGCATGCCGAAGCTCGACGCAAGGCAAAAGCGGGTCCCTCTCGACGGTATCGGCGCGAGGACCGTGAGCTCTTCGACGTGCACGTCCTGCTGGAGCTCGATGGTCTGAGGCAGGGCGTGCAGGCGATTCGTCAGCCGAGCCTCCGCCGTGCGCTCGGCTTGGTGCTCTCCGCCACCCTGACCAAGCTCAGCCGGCAAACCAGCGACACGTCAACGCATCGCGTGGACCGTCGCCTGGCCAGCGGCTTCGCCATCCGCTTCTTCTCGCGGAAGGCGGAGGAGCTCGGCGAGCGGCTGGCGGAGTTCTGGGCGCGGGTGCCGCGGGGTGCGCCGCGCGCTCGCATCGGTGTGGGCGATGCGCGCCGCCTGCGACACATCGACGCGGGCACCATCGACTTGGTGCTGTGCTCTCCACCCTACCCGGGCGTGTACGACTACCTGGACCATCACGCCACTCGTCTCCGCTGGCTGGGGTTGCGAACGGGTCCTCTGGCGCGCGATGAAATCGGCGCGCGCCGAAACTTCGGGCGTCTGGCGTACGCCACCGCCGTGCGCCGGTGGGAGCAAGAGCTCGGCGACTGCCTGTGCGAGATGGAGCGTGTGCTGGCGCGCTCCGGCACCGCTGCCCTGCTGCTTGCCGATGCCGCGATCGACGGACGCGCCCTGCGGGCCGACGAGGTGGTGGCGCGAGCTGCAGCACGCTTCCGCTTGGGGGTGGTCGTGTCCGCCGCGCAGCCGCGCCCGCATTTTCACCCCGCGGCTGCGCGAGCCTTTGCCCGGCAACCGCGACGCGAGCTCTTGATCCTGCTGCGCCGCCGCGAAAGGGACAGCGCCGCGCCCGGACGGGGCCGCAGCGCCCAGCGTCGTTCTCCGTAGATCGCCACGGGGCGAGCGTGTAGCGTCGGGCCCATGAAGATCGAGACCGCGACCATCCGCCGTTTGAGCGAGGCCCTGCTGCAGAGTGGGCGACGCCCGAGTGTGGTGCTGTCCTCAGCCTACGAGACCCTGACCCGCGAAGGCATGCTCAGCCCCGAGGAGTCCGCTGCGCTCACGCGGGTCGATCCCCTCGCCGAGACCATGTTCCTGATGATGTCCGCCGATGGCAAGATCGCTGACGAAGAGCGCGACGCGGTGCGCGGCGCGATTCGCGGGCTCACGGACAACCTACTCCGAAGCGGGACCATCAATGTGATGCTCGAGAACTACGAGCAGCGCCTGGCCGAGCAGGGCCGGGACGCTCGGCTGCACGAGATCGCCGAGGAGATCTCCGAAGAGCCGAGCGAAGCCGAAGGCGCTTTCGCGCTGGCTGCAGCCGTGGCGCTGGCAGATGACGAGATCGCGGAAGAGGAGAACGAGTTCATCAACCAACTCGCCGACTGGTTCGGCATCGCCGAAGACCGCGCCACCGAGATCCTCGATCAGCTGGAAGAGGACCGGTCGGACGCGGAGTGAGGCGCCACCTCGAGGAGTGGTCGAGCAAGACGGCTGGGGACCTTCAGCTGGGGCTCGTGGCCCGCGACCCGCGCACGGAGCGACGAACTGCAGGTGCCCGTCTCTACTGGGCGGCGCGTTGGTCGATGTCCGCGAGGGAGCGTTCGACGCGATAGCCTTTCGCCGACCCAGTCATGCCGCGCACGAACAGCGCGACGCCAATGCGCTCGACGTCCTGCTGACCGAAGCCCACGCGGCTTATCGTCGATCGTTCGTAGAGCCGCTTTTCGTAGGCGTACTTCATGAGCGGGAAGGCGACGTCGTACGCCTGCTGGTCGGTGATCCGGGTGGGATCGAGACCCGGTGGGGCTTCGGTTTCGATGGTGAACTGCAGCCCCTCGGGAAGCACCAGGAAGTACGTGTCCTGAATGGCGTAGTCCTGGCCGTCGATGTTCCAGGTGGCGACCCCACCGCGATCCATGGGTGCAGCGCCCCCTCCGGCGCCCGGAGAGGACTCGCACCGGCATGCAAGCAGCGTCGAGAGCACGAGCACGGCCCCGGCCCAAGCGCTGACGACCCCATGCACCCCGCGCCCTCGGTTCACACCGGGCATGGTGTCAAGCCGGTGCGCACATGTCCATCCCGGGCCCATTGCGACTTCCGGGCCTCGACTGCCAGCCAATTTCCGAGGCGCGGCGGAGCGAGTCCACTTCAAGCCCGGCGCGGCGACCGGCACAGGACAGGGTGGCTATTCCCGATCGAATCCCAGCGCGAATAGCAGTGACTCGCGCACCGCTCTCATCGTGTCGGGCGCGACGGTGCCCACATACGAGCGCAGGCCTGCTCGGGGGACGGTCGCCACGTGGTGCAAGTTGATCGCCGACCGGCGCTTCAACCCTGCCTCGGGTCCGACGACCACCTCGCTGGGCACTCCACGTACCGTCGACGTCAGCGGCGCCACCGTGACCGTGTCGAGCCGCCGGATCATGTCGGGTCGCGTCAGTACCAGCACCGGACGCCGCTTGTCCGGCTTCGGGAACGCGAACTGCCAAATCTCCCCCCGCGTTACTTCGGCCACACCTGCGCTCCCAGAACCGGGCCGAACTCCTCCGCCCTGACCGGGTGCCGATCGTAGCCTCGGTGCTCACGACGAATCGCCTCTTCGAGGCGCCGCCGGCCGATCCATAGCTCGAGCGCGCTCTGCACGACCTGCGCGCGGGAAAGGCCATCACGCTCCCGCTCCTGGTCCACACGCTCAACCAGCTCGTCAGCAAGACGAAGTGATATCATTCTTGACATACATATTGTATATCACAACCGACATCGGGATCCAATGCAGCTCCGAGGAAGCAGCGGTGCCATCCCAGCCACGCCCCTCGGATTGCGCCCCCTCACGGATTGCGCACGCAGCGGAAGCCCAAGCCCGGCACCTCGTAGGTTCGTTTCGAGGCGGCCCGGTACGCTGCCTGTAGCCCGGTGTGGCTGCGGTTCCAGCCACCGCCACGCAGGCTTCTGACCCAGCAATCGCCGCGCAGAGAGGGATGCGTTTGCGGGCTGGGGTCGACCTGCTTCTCGGTTGGGTAGGGCAAGTAGCAGTCCGCGGTCCATTCCCAGACGTTGCCGCCCAGGTCGTAGAGATCTCCGTCGGGCCAGGTGGACTTGCCTTTGGGATGGGTCTTGATTGGGCTGCTGCCTCCGCCGTGGCAACCGACGTCGCCGGCAGGATCGGTCTTGGGTGAGCCTCCGGGAGTCATGTCGGCGAAGTTGTTGTCGCAGTCAGGCTTGGTGTCGCCCCACGGATAGATGCGACCGTCACCATGGCCCGCGGCCCACTCCCACTGAGCCTCGGTCGGCAGCGCCTTGCACTGCTCCTGGCAGTAGTTCGTGGCCTTGGCCCAGTTGACCATGTTCACCGGATGATCGTCCCGCGCGAACTCGGGCCGGTAGTTGGAGTTGGCGTCGTTGAGCTCTGGTTGCTCACACTTGCCCGCCTCCACGCAGCGACGATACTCGGCCACCGTCACCTCGTGCTCATCCATGCAGAACGGGCGGGTGAGCACCACCGTGTGCGCCTGGTCTTTCTCCCCGGGCTTGCCTCGGCCCATGGTGAAGCCTTTGGACCCAGTCGCCGGGATGTAGACCTCGCCCGCGGGACAGCCCGGGACGCACTTTCCCGTCTGGCAGCGCTCGATGCTGCTGCAAGGTGAGGCGCACGCCACCGGGCCCGCGCTGGCGCTGGCAACCGGCGCGGCCGAGGCCGACACCGAGGCACTCGGCGCCGAACCGGAATCACCGCCTTCGCCGCGGTGGCAGCCCACCGTGGCCGTCAGTGCGAGGCCCAGGAGCACAGCCGCAACCCGGATCAGCCGGATGCGGCTGCACGGGGCCTGCGTGGCGTGTTCTCCGGCGGCTCCAGCCGCATGCAGCTGTGCGCTCCCGGATCGCCAACCTGGGTGCGGCCGACCGCCACCGAGACGAGCTCCAGGTGGCGCTTGAAGGACTGCTCGAGCGGCTCCTTCCCCTTGCCCTCGAAGGGGATCGGGGTGACTCCAAGGATGCGGTACGGGCACGCTTCGACCTGCAGGTTGGCGCCGTCTTCGCCCCGGCTGAAGGTTAGCCTCGCCAGAAAGCTGGTGCCGGTCCATGGGTAGTCGCGGTGCATGTGAAACACCAAGTTTCCGAGGCTGTAGAAAGCCGGCCGCGAGGCGAACCAGCCGACTCCGTGGGGCACGTGGGGGTGATGGCCGAGCATTGCGTCCGCACCGGCGTTCATGACCACCTTGGCAAAGGCGCGCGTCCACGCCATGGGCACATCCACGTATTCACTGCCACCGTGGTAGCTCACCAGCACCACGTCGTGCTCGCGTTTGGCCCGAATGACGCTGACTCGGATCCTCTCGAGGTCCTCGGCCCAGGCCACGTGATGCTTGGCGGGGTGCTCCTTGAACGGGCCCTGATTCCAGATGTGGGTGACGGCGAAGACCGCCACCGACCAGCCCCGCCGCCGGAGCACGGTGGGCTCGTACATCTGGCCCTTGTGCTCGCTGGCGCCCACGTAGGCCACGCCCGCCTCCCGGAGATGCGCCATGGTCTCGAGCAGGGCCTTGCCGCCGTAGTCCCACATGTGGTTGTTCGCGAGCGAGACCACGTCGATCTGAGCCCTGGCGAGGAGGGCGGCGCCCTGGGGCGGCCCGGTGAAGATGAGCGGGTTGCGCTTGGACTGGGTTTCTCCGCCCTGGTCGCTCAGCTGCGACTCCAGGTTGACGAAGCGCAGGTCGGCTGATCGAAAGACCTCGCCCAAGGGCTCGAATGGGTCGACGTTCTCGCCGCGCAGCAGCTGCTGCCCGATCCCCCGGCCGAGGTTGACGTCGCCGCCGGCCACGATCACCAGTCGGTCCGACCGGGCTTCGGCCGCGTCCTGACCGGCGTCGCTGCCGGGGCTCGCCACGGTCGAGGCGGGCCCGTTGCTCGCAGGGGGCACCGCAACCGCTCGAGCCGAGGTGCTCGCGCTGGAAGCTGCCGGGCTGGAGTCGGAGGTGCGCTCTCGGTCGCAGCCCGCAGTGAGCGCCAGCACAGTGAGCGCCAGCACGCCCAGCACGCTGGCGCGCAGGATCCACGCGATCCCGCGCGGCTTGTGACTGAACTCTGAGCGGGCCACCGTTTCTTGGCTGGTATGGCGCGACAGGGGCAGGATGCAAGCGTGCGTCATTGGCTGCCCTGGGTTCTGGTCTGCGCTGGCTGTGGTCCACCTGCCAGCGAGCCCGCCCTTGCCCTGGCATCCGCTGCATCCACCCATCAGGGCCCCCAGTCCGCAGAGCCTGAACCGGACGCCGGACCGGGCTCCCCAGCTGCGGGCACCCCTGCCACCGAACCGTCGGGGCGGGGTCAGCAGGGCTTCTTCGGCCCCGGTTATCCCCCGCCTCGGCCCGACGCCGGCGGAAAGGGCCGGATCGGAAGCCTCACCTGGGGCACGTGGATCCAACCCAAGCCCGACTCACGCTCGCTGCCTCTGGGCAGCATTCGACCTGGCTCGAGCATCCCCCTGCTCGAGGCGAGTCTGATGCCAGGCCTGGGCAGGTGCAGGAGCTTCGCACGGGTGGATCACGGCTACGTCTGCACCACTCGCCGCGCCACCTTGGACATGCAGTCGGATTTCATGCGGGCCCATCGCTGGACGGAACCCGCTCCCGGGCCATTTCCCTACGAGTACGCGTTCAGCGTGGGCGCCCCCATGCTCACCCGAGTCCCACCGGCGGATGAGAACCATTGGAGGATTGGCCAGCGCGACCACAAGCGCTTGACCGGATGGGCTGCCGGCCATGACGAGCTCGTCGAGGAGTCACTGATTGAGCCCAATGGCCCCATGCCCGACTTCCTACAGGGCGGCGGCTCAGCCCCGAGCCCCTGGGGGAAGCGGGGCGGGATCTACGCCAAACGGGTCCCCTTCGGTTCGATGATTGCCTACACGCGGGCGTTTGAAGCCGAAGGCGAGGTGTGGGTGCTGTCGACCAACCTCACGGTCGTGCCGGCGCGGGGCCTGAAGCACTTCCGGAGATCCACCTTCCATGGTGTCGAGCTGACGGGCGACGCGAAGCTGCCGATCGCGTGGATTCGCAAGCAGCCCCGACCCAAGTGGCGCCGCACCGACTCGGGGTTCGAGCCAGCGGGCGGGAGTTGGCCACTACGCAGCTGGGTGGCGCTCAGCGGAGCCGAGGAGAAGCAGGGCCGCGCCCGCTACCTCGAGACACGGGAGCCAGGCGTGTACATCGCGGCCCAGGACGCCACGCTGGTGGAGCCAGTGACCAAGCGCCCCTGGGAAGTGAAGGGTGACGACAAGTGGATTCACGTGCGCGCGAACCGCGGCACGCTCACGCTCTATGCGGGCCTGCGCCCGATCTTCACCACCCTGATATCGCCCGGTAAGGACGGCGCCACGCCGTACGGCCGCTATCGAATCGAAAGCAAGCACCACGTCACGACCATGACCACCGAGCCCGGTGAGCCCACCAAGTTCTGGATCGCCGACGTTCCGTGGACGCTCTACTTCAAACGGCCGTACGCGATTCACGGCGCCTACTGGCACGAGGACTTCGGCGAGCGCAAGTCCGGGGGCTGCGTCAATCTCTCACTGCTGGACGCAGCACGCGTCTTCGAGTGGGCCGACCCGCCGCTGCCGGAAGGTTGGGGCTCGGTGCAGGGCTACGGCATGGGCGGAGGGACGTTCGTGCTGGTGGAAGCGTAGCGCCCGAACTTCGTTCGGGCGCTTCCTTCCCCAATCTCCGTCCACCTCTTCTGCTCCACAACCAGAGGCGCCACCGTGGGCTTCCCCGCGCAACCCGCCCTGACGCGTCTCCGCGCCCGGGCCTCGCGGGGGCCCGGGCGCGGCGGGCTCGTTGCGGCAGGTCGTCGTCGGGACTGCGCACCTGGGCAGGGCCGGCGTGGACTGAGGTTCGATGAGCCCTTCGTGGGGCGGTGACGGGTCTCGGGGAGGTCCCCCCGTGGAGTCCCGTTGGGCCGCAGGTTGGGGTGAAGCAGAAGAGGTCAACGGAGCTTGAGTGCGGAAGCCCGCGACCGCAGGTCGCGGGCGGACTCTCGACGACCGGTCCATTTCCGGGTAAGTCCGCCGAACCATGAAAATTGCGGTCGTTGGGACGGGCTATGTTGGGTTGGTGGCCGGGGCCTGCTTTGCAGACGCCGGAACCACCGTCACGTGCGTCGACGTCGACGAGAAAAAGCTGGAGCTGCTGCGTGCGGGCAACGTGCCGTTCTTCGAGCCGCGGCTCGAGGAGCTGCTCAAGCGCAACTGGCCGGCTCGTCTAAGCTACAGCTCCAACCTGGCCGAATCCATCGACGGTCGGGTCGCGGTCTTCGTGGCGGTGGGCACGCCGCCGAACGAGGACGGCTCGGCGGATCTGTCCACCGTGCTCAAGGTCGCCGAGGACGTGGCGAAGCTCGCCACGGGTCCGGTGGTGCTGGCACTGAAAAGCACGGTTCCGGTGGGCACCAACCAGCGCGTGCGGGAGGTCGTGGCCCGCCACGCCAAGCACGAGATCTGGGTGGTGAGCAATCCCGAGTTTCTCAAGGAAGGCGACGCGGTCAACGACTTCCTCAAACCCGATCGCGTGGTGGTAGGCACCGACCACGACCACGCGTTCGAGATCATGTCGCGGCTCTATGCGCCGTTCACACGCCAACGAAACCGCATCCAACGCATGAGCCCCAAGAGCGCGGAAATCGTCAAGTACGCGGCCAACGCGCTGCTGGCCACGAAGATCTCTTTCATGAACGAGGTCGCACACCTGTGCGATGTGGCGGGAGGTGACGTCGAGCACGTGCGGATTGCGCTCGGGTCGGACAAGCGAATCGGGTTCCCGTTCCTGTATCCGGGCCTGGGATTTGGAGGCAGCTGCTTCCCCAAGGACCTGCGGGCGTTGGTGCGAACGGGCGTCGAGCTCAGTGCGCCGCTACGTGTGGCCGAGGCCGCCACCTCTGCCAACGAAGGTCCGGTGGTGCACCTGCTGCAGCACATGGAGAAGGATCTGGGTGGGCTGGACGGCAAGGTGATCGCAATGTGGGGTCTCGCGTTCAAGCCGCGCACCGACGACGTTCGCGAAGCGCCTGCCCTCAAGCTCATCGGCAAACTGCTGGAGAAGGGCGCGACGGTTCGGGCCACGGATCCGCAGGCCATGGAAACGGCTGCGGCAAGCCTCAAATTCCGCGGGATCGAAGCTGGCGTCACCTTGTGCGAGGAGGAGTACGCCACTTGCGAAGGGGCCGACGCCTTGGTCCTGGCCACGGAGTGGAACGAGTACCGCTCGCCGGACTTCGAACGTATCCGCAAGCTGATGCGCGGCCGGCACGTGTTCGACGGACGCAACATCCTGGTCCCCGAGGCCGTCGCCGATGCGGGGCTTCGCTACCGCGGTATGGGACGTCCAGTGGTGGGCGACTGACCCGAGACCACCTGCCCGGATCGCCGCTTGCCGGAGTTGCCCGAAGTCGAGGTCACCCGACGCCAACTGCGCGCCGTGCTGTGCGGCCGCCGCATCCGCGCCGTGCACGCTGCGGGTGCGGGTCAGTTCTTCATGACCAAGCCGCAAACGCTCCGACGCAAGCTCCCGGGCCACACGGTTCAGCGGCTCCGTCGCCACGGCAAGTACCTGATTGGTGAGCTCGACGATGGCTGCCGGCTGGTGCTGCACTTGGGGATGACCGGGCAGCTTCTCACCGCCGATTCGGCTGACCCGAGCGTCCGCTACCGCGTCCAGGGAAACTCGCGAGTCGCTCACGAGCGACGGGCACGTCCGCCGGACGTGCACACGCACCTCCGCATCGAGTTCGACGACGGTGGGCCCGAGGTGCGGTTCCGCGACGTCCGCAAGTTCGGACGCGTCCTGCTGCTCGGAGCGGGACAGACGGATGCGCGTCTGGACAAGCTCGGCGTGGATGCGCTCTCGGCGCGCGGGGAACAGCTGTTCGCGGCATCCCGCAAGCGGCGCACTGCCGTCAAGACCCTGCTCCTGGACCAAAGCGTGCTGGCCGGAGTCGGCAACATCTACGCGGACGAGGCGCTACACCAGTGCGGCATCCGCCCCACGCGCACCGCCGGCCGCTTGAGCCGGGCGGACTGCGAGCAGCTGGTCAGGGTCATTCGCGCCGTCATGCGGGACAGCATTCGCCGCGGCGGCACCACGGTCAGCGACTTCATCAATCCCGAAGGTCGGGATGGCTCGTTCCAGCGTTGGCTGCGAGTGTATGCGCGCGAAGGCGAGCCCTGTCGGACCTGCGGCGCGGAGATTCGGCGCATCGTGCTGGTACAGCGCAGCAGCCATTTCTGCCCCAGGTGCCAGCTTCGCTGAGCCCCGGTGGATCGCCCGCGAGCGTTCCGACCACTTCGTCGCGTTGGGCGGCCGTCGCGCACTCGCGCTGCGTCAGCGCAAACCAGGTGCGCTTCGAAGCGGTCGATACAGAACTCCTCTTCCCCACCTCGAGCCCAACGTGCGACACTGGGCCGACCTGGGCGGCCGCGCGCCGGGTCGGCCCATCCCGCCGAACGCTCTGAGGGGAGCCCGTGCACCAACTGCTGATAGTCCCAGACGACCTGTTGAAGCTGGAGCTTCACGCTTCGTTCCTGGACCGTCGCGGCATCCGCATACGGGCCGCCCTCAGCGGCGAGGAGGCCCTGGCCATCTGCTTGGTCTGGCGCCCCGCGCTGGTGGTTTTCGCCGCTGCTCTGTCGGACATGACCGGCACCACCTTCGTGGGTCGGTTGCGCCAGACGGTGCAACCGGCTCCGTTGCTGCTCATGATCACCAGTAGCGTGGGCGAGATGGCGCCCGAGCAGAGCGAGGGCCTCCACGACGCCCACCTGGTCGCTCCGGTGGACGTGCACCAACTGCTGCGCGCCTCGGCGGCGCTGCTCGACCTGCGGCAGCGCCGGTGGCCCCGGGTGCGGGTCAGCCTGGCCGTTTCCCTGGGAGGACTGGGAGACGATCCGACGGGTGACTATGCCATTCCGGCGACGGTCGTGGACCTGAGCGAAGGGGGGGCGCGCGTGGCGCCGCGTGACCCGCTGCTGGTCGGCGCGACCGGCACCGTCACCGGCGTACTGCCAGGGTCGCAGGTCAAGTTGGTGCTGGCAGCCACGGTGCGAGCACTGCTCGACGAGATGGAGTTTCACTACGGGTTGGAGTTCGTCAATTTGACCGACGAGCAACGGAGCCTGTTGCGCGCTTTCGTGCAATCGCGACAGCTAACGCAGGAGCGACACAGATGAAGACGCTGGGCGTCGACCTGGGCACCACCAACACTTTGGCCACGGTGGACGGCAAGCTCTTGACTGGCGCGGCCCGCGGTCAAGCCGAGAGCATCGTGCCATCGGTCGTGGCGTTCCTCCCCAACGGCCTTTGCAGTGTCGGCGCGTCCGCCCGAAGGCGGCGCCCGATCGACCCGCAGAACACCATCTTCTCGGCCAAGCGAATCATCGGCCGGAGCTGGCACAGCTACGAGGTCGCCAAGTTCCGGGAGACGTACCCATTCAATCTGGTCAGGACCGAGGGGGATGGGGTGGCCTTCCAGACTCGGGCAGGCGTGATCTCGCCGGTGGAGACGGCGTCCAAGGTACTCGACGCCGTATGCCGCCGGTCGGAGCTCACTCCAGCCGAGTACCGTGCCCTGATCACGGTGCCCGCGCAGTTCGATTCGGCGCAGCGCACCGCCACCATGGAGGCGGGGCGTGACGTCGGGTTTGGCGATGTGGCCGTGTTCGACGAACCCGTTGCCACGGCCGTGGCGTATGTCTACAGCGGGCTGGCCGACGTTCGCTACGCGGCTGTGTACGACCTCGGCGGGGGAACCTTCGATCTGGCCGTCGTGGATTGCAGTCGGCAACCGCACCAAGTGCTCGCCCACGGTGGCGACGACTACTTGGGGGGCGATGACATCGACCGGGCACTGGCAGACGAAGTCCGCGCTCGAGTGTTGGAGGAGCATCACTGGGACCTCAAGAGCGATCGGGAAATCTACGATCGGCTGGTCCTGGAGGTGGAGCGCGTCAAAGTGCGCCTCAGCTACGCGAGTGAGACCAGCCTCGAGCTCGGGCAAGTGGATCCGGCGTCGCCTCTGGCCAGTCGGTCCATCCGGGTCGTTCGCGAGACGCTCGAGCAGGCCAGCCGTCCTCTGGTCCGGCGAACCTTCGGGATCTGCGACGAAGTGCTGAGCGCGGCCGGACTCTCGCGGGAGGACCTCGGCGCGGTCTTTCTCGCGGGCGGCTCGACGGGCTTGCCCATGGTGCGTCGGGACGTCGCACAGTACTTCGGCCAACCCCCCCACGTCGCCTTTGATCCGATGGAAGTCGTCGCGATCGGCGCGAGCCTCGCCGGCGAGTAGGTCGCCAGCCGCAGTTCCCTGCCGCCACGACGCCCCGCGATCCGTCCCGCTGGCGGCGTTGCTCCTGCGCGCGGGTGCTCACGTACTTCGTGTACGCTCCGCTCCCGTGCTCGTCGCGCCTTGCCAGCGAACCGGCTTGCGGGGCGGGTGACCTGCCCCAAGAATGGTGACGGGGCGTTGGGACGCTTGCGCCCTACTCCGGGACCAGCACCAGCGCGCCCAGCGGGGGGAGGCGGAGCACCATGGATTGGGCGCGACCATGAGCGGGGACGTCTTCGGTATGGACCTCGGCATGCGTCTCGAACTCTCCGCCGCCGAACCTGGGATCGTCCGTGCTCAACCGCTGATGATACCGCCCCGCGGCAGGAGCACCAATGCGGTAGTTCTCTCTCGGCACCGGGGTCATGTTCAGCACGACCACCAGATGGCGGTCGCCATCGCGACGCACGAAGGACAGCACGGAGTTGTCACGGTCCGAACAGTCGATCCATTCGAATCCGTCCTGGTCCGGATCATTCCGCCAGAGCTCGGGGCGCTCATGGTAGAGCCGACCCAGCTCGACCATGAACTGCGCGAGCTGCTGGCGTTCGGGCTCTTGCCCCAGAGCCCAATCCACGCTGCCGTCGTGGTTCCACTCGGAGTACTGCGCCACTTCGGTGCCCATGAAGAAGAGTACTTTGCCCGGGCGTGTGTACTGGTAGCAGAGCAGCAAGCGCAAGTTGGCAAACTTTTGCCAGAGATCACCGGGCATCTTGTCGATCAGGGCGCGCTTCCCATGCACGACCTCATCGTGGGAGATCGAGTTGATGAAGCGCTCGCTGTACTCGTAGATCATCGAGAACGTGAGCTCGTCTTGGTGGTAGCGCCGGTGGATCGGGTCCTTGGTGAAGTACTGCAGGGTGTCGTGCATCCAACCCATGTTCCACTTGAACGTGAAACCGAGTCCGCCTTCCTGTGCTGGACGAGTCACCCCGAACCATGAAGTCGACTCTTCGGCCACGGTGATGGCGCCAGGCACCTCCTCGCGCATGATGTGATTGGTGGCCCGCAAGAACTCGATGGCCTCGAGGTTCTCCCGGCCGCCATACGCATTGGGGACCCACTGACCTTCCTCGCGGCTGTAGTCGAGATACAGCATGGAAGCCACTGCGTCCACGCGTAGGCCGTCGATGTGGAACTCGCGCAGCCAGAACAGCGCGTTGGCCATGAGAAAATTGCGGACCTCGGGTCGCCCGAAGTTGAAGATTAGCGTTCCCCAGTCCGGGTGCTCGCCGAGGCGCGGATCCTCGTGCTCGTACAGCGCGGTGCCGTCGAACCGGCGCAGGGAGAAATCGTCCTTGGGAAAGTGCGCGGGCACCCAGTCGATAATGACTCCGATTCCGTGCCGGTGGCAGTAGTCCACGAAGTATCGGAAGTCGTCGGGAGTGCCATAGCGGGACGTGGCAGCGTAGTAACCGGTGACTTGATAGCCCCACGAGGCGTACAGCGCGTGCTCGGCCACCGGCAAGAGCTCGATGTGCGTGCAACCGAAGCGCTTCACGTGCTCGACCAGGCGAGGAGCGATTTCGCGGTAGCTCAACGAACGGTGTCCCTCTTCGGGCACTCGTGCCCAGGAGCCGAGATGCGCCTCGTAGATGAGGACTGGGGAGCGGGTGAGGTCTCGCGCGGCGAGCTGCTGCGTCCACTCGTGGTCCTCCCACTGGTGCGTGGGTGCCGTGACGCAGGAAGCCTGGGCAGGAGGGAGCTCCATGGCCAACGCATACGGGTCGGCCTTGAGGCGGAGCGCCCCGTCCTTCGTCTTGACTTCGTACTTGTAGAATGCGCCGACACCGACGCCGGGCACGAACAGCTCCCAGACTCCGCTGGCGCCCAAGGAGCGCATGGGGAATGCACGGCCGTCCCACCGGCAGAAATCACCGACCACGCTCACGCGGCGGGCATTGGGAGCCCACACCGCGAACAGCGTGCCGTCCTCGCCGTCGATGTTTCGGGGGTGCGCGCCGAGTACTTCCCAGATCCGGCGGTGGTTGCCCTCGGCGAAGAGGTGCAGGTCCAGCTCTCCGAGCACGGGTGCGAAGCGATACGGTTCGTGTCGTTCCCAGCGGGTGCCATCCGCGAACTCCAGGCACACGGAGTAGGAAACGGACGGATCACGCCCCGGCAGGTGGAGTACGAACAGTCCGTCTCCCGCGGCGTGAAACGGGTGCTCCTGCCCATCGGCCAGGCGGCAGCGGGCGCCCACGGCATCCGGATGGAACGTCCGAACCACCACACCGTCGGCGCCCCCGGCGTACCAGGGGTGTGCTCCGAGCAGGCAATGTGGGTCGTGATGATCGCCCCCGACCAGTCGCTCGACGTCGTTGGGATTGCCAGCCAGATTGCGGATGTAGTCGTCCATCAGGTTCGCTCACAGGTCAGCAGGACCATGGAATGTGGTGACACGTGGATGTCCTTGCCCTTCGGGATGCGGCGGGCGCCGGGTGACGCAGTGTTGATCGTCTCATGCCAGTAGGAAGCCTGGAGTGGATCCGGGAGCACAAAGTTGCGGGCGCGATTGCCACCGTTGATGGCGAGAAGGAGCGTCTCGCCGAGATTGGGACGGCCGCGCTCGTCCACTTCGTCCGATGCGTCACCGTGAATGAGCATGGCAAACGCGCGGTTTCGGGCGTTGACCCAGTCTTCGTGCCCCATTTCCTTTCCGTCCGGTCGCAGCCACTGCACGTCTTTGCGCCCGGTCTCGTCCACCGGGTCCCCGCCAAAGTAGCGCCGACGCCGGAAGACCGGATTGTGCTGCCGGACGCGGAATACCTGACGCACGAAATCGAGCAGCGCGCGCCGTCGCTGATCCAGGTCCCAGTCCACCCAGGAGAGCTCGCTGTCGTGGCAGTAGGCGTTGTTGTTTCCGGTCTGCGTTCGACCCAGCTCGTCCCCGTGGGAGATCATGGGCACTCCCTGCGAGAAGGCCAGCGTGGCGAAGTAGTTGCGCTTCATGCGCTCGCGCATGCGAAGCACGGGTACCGAGGTGGTGGGACCCTCGACGCCCCAGTTGCGGCTCCAGTTGTCGTCCGCTCCGTCTCGGTTGTCTTCACCGTTGGCCTGGTTGTGCTTGTGTTCGTAGCTGACCAGATCGTGCAGCGAGTAGCCGTCGTGGCAGGTGACGAAGTTGACGCTGGAGTGGGGTCCTCGATCACCGGGCTGGAAGATGTCGGATGAGCCGGAGAACCGCGACGCCAGCTCGGGCGTCTGCCCCGGGTCAGCCCGCCAGAACCGCCGTACGCTGTCGCGGTAGCGGCCGTTCCACTCCGCCCAACCCGGGGGGAACCCACCCAGCCGGTAGCCGCCGGGTCCCACGTCCCAGGGCTCGGCGATCAGCTTCACGGCCGAAAGCACCGGATCTTGCTGCACCGTCGCGAAGAAGCGTGCAAACGGATCGAACTCGACCGGGTTGCGCCCCAGCGTGGCGGCCAGGTCGAACCGGAAGCCGTCCACGTGCATCTCGGTCACCCAGTACCGCAAGCTGTCCAGCATGAGCTGCAGAGCGCGCGGGTGGCGAACGTTCAGGCTGTTTCCGCAACCGGTGAAATCGAGATAGTAGCGCGCGTCGCCTGGAACCAGCCGGTAGTATGCGGTGTTGTCGATGCCGCGAAAGCAGAGCGTGGGACCGAGATGGTTGCCCTCGCCAGAGTGATTGTAGACCACATCGAGCAGCACCTCGAAGCCCTCGCGGTGCAGCGCCTTCACCATGGTCTTGAACTCGTTGACCTGCTGGCCAAGTGCACCGCTGGCATAGCGGGGATCGGGCGCGAAGAAGCCGATGGTGTTGTATCCCCAGTAGTTGACCAGTCCGAGCTCGTTGAGCCGACGTTCGGTCACGAAGTGATGAACTGGCAGCAGTTGGACTGCCGTCACTCCAAGGTCTTTGAGGTGGTCCAGAATCGGGTCACAGACCAGCCCCTGGTACGTGCCGCGATAATGCGCAGGCACCGCAGGATGCCGGGCGGTCATGCCCTTGACGTGGCATTCGTAGATGACGGATTGGCTCCAGGGGATGCGCGGCGGACGATCGTCGCCCCAGGTGAAGGCGCTTTCCACGACCACGCACTTCGGTAGCTGTCCGGAGCTGTCCTGCTGAGAGAACGACAGGTCCATCCCCGGGTCGCCGATCTGGTAGCCAAACATGGCGTCCGACCACTTGATGGTGCCGCCGATGGCCTTGGCGTAGGGGTCGAGGAGTAGCTTGTTGGCGTTGAAGCGGTGCCCTTGTTCCGGCGCGTAGGGCCCATGCACACGGTAGCCGTAGAGCTGACCCGGACGAACGTCCGGCAGATAGGCGTGCCAGATACGGTTGGTGCGCTCCTTGAGTCGAATCCGCGCCGCCTCCCGCGCCGAATCGGGGCGGTCGAACAGGCAGAGCTCCACGGCCGTGGCGTGCTCGGAAAACAGCGCGAAGTTCACTCCTTCGCCGTTCCAGGTCGCCCCCAAGGGGTGTGGCACCCCGGGCCAGATTCGCAGGCTCATTCAGGTCCTCGACGTGAGTTGAGCACCTGGAGAATCCCGCCCAGAGGTATCGGCGCCCAATCCGGGCGGTTGTTGAGCTCGTAGCCGAGCTCGTAGACGCTCTTCTCGATCAGGTGGAGGTCGAGCACCAGGGCATCTGCATCCGGGTCGTCGGGAAGCACGCCAGCGGGGGCCATTTCGTGGAGATACGCATCCAAGAACGCAGCAGCGACCCAGGAGTACCAGGCTTGGGCCCAGGGCTCCAGCAGGGGAACGTCTTCGCGCCGCACGCGGCTGCCGGCGAACTGGGCCACGAGCGGGCCAAAGCTCGCGTAGTGGAAGGAACGGAGCATGCCCGCAACGTCGGCCAGCGGGGAGCGCTTGCGCCGTCGCTCCGCGGGCATGCGTGCCGGCTCTCCCTCGAAGTCGATGATGACGAAATCGTTTCCGGTATAGAGCACCTGACCGAGGTGATAGTCGCCGTGTACACGGATGCGCTGGTACTGCGGGGCCTGATCGACCACCACTCGAAGTCGTGAGGTGAGCTCGCGGTGGCGTCGCAGCACTTCCCGCGCCACCGGCTTGGCTCTGGGATCCAGCGTGTCCACCGAGGAGCGCAACAGCTGCAGCGTGCGGGTCACCAGATTGCGCATCGACTGGTAGAGGGAACGACGCGACAAGGTCGTGGACCGCTCGGGCTGAAACGCTTCGTCATCCGTTTCGGCCGCCAACGCGCGGTGCAATTCGGCCGTCCGGCGCCCGAGCTGGCGGGCCACGTCCAGGTAGCCGCCGATGCTCCGAGCCACGGTATGGGGTGGCGTTCTTCCCACCAGCTCGAAAAGGTTCGAGGACGGCACGGGCGGCGCGTCACTCGCTCCCGGACGCGTCAGCACGCGCTCGAAGTAGCGCTGCACCTCGTCCGAGGTGAAGGTCCAGGCGTCTCCCTGGTTGGGAACGAACGCCTGCACGATGGCGACGGTCGAGGAGCCCTCCCGGCCATAGCGCAGCTCCACGTGTCCGGTGAGCGCTGGGACCCGGGCCCCCCGATGCTTGCCGAGATGCCGGAGCACCTCGAGCTCGATGCTCTCGCCTTCCTCCACCCGCCTGAGCAGCTTGCCCACGAACTGATCGCCGTAGACCCACGAGGTGTTGCTCTGTTCGGCTCCGAGCCGTCGCGCGGTCAAAGGGTCCTTGCCGTAAACGGCGCGCAGCGACTTGCCACACACGCCCCGAAGCTCCGAGTACGTCCCTCGCAGACGGCGGCGCCGAATTGCCACGTCGAGCAAAGCTTCGGCAGCGCGGGGGTCCTCCGACGCGTCGTACACCATCCCCGTGGTGTCCGTGGACTGCACGTGCACGCACGCCAGCACCGGCGCCCCCTCGGGCGGGGCCTCACCGGCGGCGAACGCCAGCGGCAACAGGTAGATTTCTGGATCGCCATCGCCGTAGCTCGCCTCCAGAAAGGCCAGCGTCGCGTCCTCCGGCCGTTGCCCCAGGGCGATGGCCTCGATGACCCGAGTCCCTTTGGCCACGCGTGCCTTGCCGCGAAACCACCGACGCGTCAGGAGGTAGCGGCCCAGGACCCTGTCGAACGGAGCGCGGGTCTTCTGTCTCGGGGTCAGTAGCTCCAGCCAGCTCTGCTCGACGTCCAGCTCCGGCACCGTGGGCTCCGGTGCGCCCGGCTCGGGAACGATTGTGTCCAGCCGTCGCTCGAGCGCAAACCAGAAGAAGCCATGTGGCCCGAGGCTCAAGAGGTAGGGGTGATCGCCGACGGGGGGGAATTCCACGCGACCGAACAGTTCCAGCGGCACCGCGCCCTTGAACTCCTCGATCGGGAGCTCCACGTACTGCGCGAAACGCGAGAGATTGGCCACCACCAGCAGCGCTTGATCCTGGTAGCGTCGGATGAACGCCAGCACTCGGGGGTTGTGACACTCCACCGGCTCCAGGGTGCCGCGCCCAAACGCCAGGTACTGCTTGCGCAGAGCGATCAGCCGCTTCGTCCACCACAAGAGCGAGCTCGGGTTGCTCTGCTGGGTTTCGACGTTGACGGCCTCGTAGTGGTACTCGGGATCGACGATGGGCGGGAGGAAGAGCTTCTGGGTGTTGGCGCGTGAGAAGCCCGCGTTGCGGTCCGGGCTCCACTGCATGGGCGTGCGTACGCCGTTGCGGTCGCCGAGGTAGACGTTGTCCCCCATCCCGATCTCGTCGCCGTAGTACAGCACGGGTGTCCCGGGCAGCGAGAACAACAGGGCGTTCATCAATTCGACACGACGGCGGTTGTTCCCGAGCAGAGGCATCAGACGGCGACGAATGCCCACGTTGATGCGCGCCTGTGGATCAGCGGCGTAGGCACGCACCATGTAGTCCCGTTCTTCATCCGTCACCATCTCGAGCGTCAGCTCGTCGTGGTTGCGGAGGAAGATCGCCCACTGACAGGTCTCGGGGATCTTGGGCGTCTGCTCCAGGATGTCGAAGATGGGGAAGGAATCCTCCATTCTGAGGGCAATGTACAGCCGCGGCATGATCGGGAAATGGAAGGCCATGTGGCACTCCTTCCCTTCGCCGAAGTAGGCGGCGGCGTCCTCCGGCCACTGGTTGGCCTCGGCGAGCAGCATGCGGTCGGCGTACTTGGCGTCGACGCGCTTGCGCACCTGCCGCAAGAATGTATGCGTCTCGGGCAGGTTCTCGCAGGAGGTCCCGTCTCGCTGGTAGAGGTAGGGAACCGCATCCAAACGCAGCCCATCGACCCCGAGATCGAGCCAGAACTCCACCGTCTGGAGCACCGCCTTGCGGACGTCCGAGCTGTCGTAGTTCAAGTCGGGCTGGTGGGAGAAGAACCGGTGCCAGTAGTAGGACTTGGCCACGGGGTCCCAGGTCCAGTTGGAGGTCTCATAGTCCGTGAAGATGATCCGCGCCTCGGCGTAGCGCGTCGGATCGTCACTCCAGACGTAATAGTTGCGATGCCGGCTCTTGGGCGGAGCACGACGGGCGCGCTGAAACCAGGGATGTTGGTCGGAGGTGTGGTTGACCACGAGCTCCGTAACCACCTTCAAGCCGCGTCGGTGGGCCTCGCGCAAGAACACTTTGAAGTCCTTGAGGGTGCCGATCTCGGGGTGAACCGTGGTGTAGCTGGCAATGTCGTAGCCGTCGTCTCGGAGCGGCGACGGATAGAAGGGCAGCAGCCAGAGCGTAGTGACGCCGAGATCGGAAAGGTAGTCGAGCTTCTCGGTCAGACCCTTGAAGTCACCGATGCCGTCGCCGTCGCCGTCGTAGAAGGAACGGACGCGCAGCTCGTAGAAGACCGCGTCCTTGTACCAGAGCGAGGAGTCGATCATGTGCCGGGTCGCACCAATCTCAGGACGTGTCCGACCCGCTGCACCGGGTCCAGTCGCACGTAGTTGTCGAAACCCTGCCACGTGTATCGCTCGTGACCCAGGAGATCTTCGACCACGAACGGTTGATCGGCGGGCAGGGCGAGATCCGCCAACGGCAGATGCACCGTGGTGTCGTGGGCACCGTGAGGATCGAGGTTGACGGCGATGATGAGATCCTCGTCGTCCGAGTGCTTCCAGTAGACCAAGATCTGGTCGTGGGCCGTCGCCAGAAACGTGAGGTTGTCGACGCGTTGCAGGGCACCGTGCTCGCGCCGAATCCGATTCAGCTCGGCAATCTCGGCGTTGAGATTGCCAGGCGCGTTCCAGTCCCGGAACCTGAGCTGGTACTTCTCGGAATCCAGGTACTCCTCACTGCCCGGGCGGAGCGGAACGTTCTCACACAGCTCGAATCCACTGTAGATGCCGTACAGCGGTGACAGGGTGGCCGCGAGCAGCAGGCGCACCCGGAACGCAGCGCGCCCGCCGTGCTGCAGGTACTCGTGCAAGATGTCCGGAGTGTTGGTGAAGAAGTTCCCCCGGTAGTACTCCGATACCGGCGGCTGACTGAGCTCGCCCAGTAGCTCCTTGAGCTCCCAGGACGAGTTCTTCCAGGTGAAGTAGGTGTACGACTGGGTGAACCCCAGCTTGGCCAGACCGCACATGCGCTTGGGCCGGGTGAACGCTTCCGCGAAAAATATCACGTCCGGGTGGTCGCGCTGCACTTCGGCAATCAGCCACTCCCAGAAGGCCAGTGGCTTGGTGTGGGGATTATCCACGCGGAAGGTGTGCACGCCATGCTGGATCCAGAACAGGACGATGTCGCGACACGCGGCCCAGAGCGCCTCGCGATCCTGGCACCAGAAGTTGATGGGATAGATGTCCTGGTACTGCTTGGGCGGGTTCTCCGCGTACCGGATGGACCCGTCCGTGCGGATGTGAAACCACTCGGGATGCTCGGTGGCCCAGGGGTGGTCGGGCGCGCACTGCAGCGCGTAGTCCAGCGCCACCTCCATACCCCAGCGTTCGGCTTCCGCCACAAATCGGTCGAAGTCCTCCAGCGTGCCGAGCTCCGGGTGTACTGCCGTGTGCCCGCCTTCGGCGGACCCAATCGCCCAGGGGCTCCCGATATCGCCGGGCTCCGCTTGCTCGGTGTTGTTCTTGCCCTTGCGGTGCGCCCGCCCAATGGGATGAATGGGAGGCAGGTAAATGACGTCGAAGCCGAGCTCGCGGAGCTCTGGCAACCGGCGCTGCGCGTCCGCGAACGTGCCGTGTACGCCCGGTTCGGGTCCCTGCGACCGGGGGAACATCTCGTACCAGGCGGCAAACCGCGCTCGCTCGCGGTCCACCACGATCTCGAAGGCGTTGCTGCGCGTGGCGTCGGCTGCGTCCAGCGGTCCGAACGTCGCAGCCAAGAGCTCCGGGCTCAACGCAACCTGCAGCCGCTCCTCCAGATCGAGCTGCTCGCTGCCGAGCGTCTTGGCGGCGGCCTTCGCCAGCTCGCGCTCGGCCTTGTTCCACCGCCACAGCCCGCGACGGAGCATCGCTGCCCCTTCCTGCAGCTCGAGCTCCACGTTCTGACCGGCGTCGAAGCGTTTCTTCAGCCCCTCCTGCCAGGTCCGCACGTGATCGGGCCAAGCCTCGATCAGGAACTCCCAGCGCCCCACCTGATCGACGCTGAAGGCGCCGCTCCACCGATCCGAATCGAAGTCGTACTCGAGCGGCCGCTCTCGCCACTCCCGCTCTCCCAGCGGACGGCAGAGCACACGCGCGGCCACCTGACCGTGTCCGTCCTGGTAAATGTCGGCGCCGACCTCGACCACGTCCCCCTGAACGCGTTTGACCGGATAGCGTCCACCGTCGACGGTGGGCACGACACTTTCGATGACCAGACGCGGGAGCGTCGCTGCTGCCATGGGCCTCCGGGGGTTTCTCCCACTGCCGGCGCTCAACCCGGCCCGAGGTCAGGATGCCGAAAGTGAGGAAACGGTTTTGTTAGCCGGATCGACAGACCCGTCAAGCGCGGAAACGACATCGGCAATCCGGATGGGGTGCGTTTTCCGGCGACTCGAGCATGCTTGCGCCGCTGACCCTCGACTCGACGGGACCGGTGCTACCTCGCCTGCCCCTGCGAAGCGTGCGACGCGGCCGCGAACAGCTGCCGCACCGCGGCAGATGCCGCGTCAAGGCGCGGCGCTCGAGACCAACCCCGGAGAGTGAGCTGAGGACGGCGACCGAGAAACGCCGCAATGGTGCGGGGCGCGCGCGGCCGCACGCCCTGCCACCGGGGCGGAGGCCCGGGGATCGTGGCCCCGCGGAGGTAGCTGCCCCAGCCGTCACTGCAGGCATAGCAGGCGTCGGTGACGTAGACGCGGCCGAGGCTGAGGTGCCCGCGCTGGTCGTAGATTGGCAGCAGCGCCTTGAGGTCCAGCGCGCCCATGTCCTGGCCTTCGTCCAGCGCGTGCTCGCGAAGCTGTTCGTGTGCCGCACCGCGCAACTCCTGGGAATCGTACTCACTCGGCTCCACCTCGGCGCGCTTCCCCCGCCCGAGATCCCAGGTGAACACGCTGGTGGAATGCTGCCCGTGCGCGGCCCCGCACGCGTAGAGGTAGTAGTGCTGTCGTACGAACACAAACGGCCCTGCGCTCCCCAGGGGCACCACTCGCTCTTCGAAGAGATCGAACTCGCTGCCCTCCGATGGCTCGCTCACCACCTGGCTCGAGCCGGCCCCATCCACGCTCTCGAACCAGCCCCGCTGCACGCTGCCGCCCGAAGGTGCATCCACTCCGGTCCCGAGCGCGGCGCAGGGCGCCGTAGTCACGGTTTCCGACTCCGTCCTCCAGCGCCACACGTGGCCTGCAGCCGCCACCACCACGCCGGCCACGACACCGCGCTCGGTAGGCTTTCCCTGCACGGATTCCACCCAGTAGGTTTGTGGGTCGTCCTCGCCGGAAACGGTCCAGAGGAAGAGGGAGTCGTCCGGCATGGCGTCGTCCCCGACAGACGTGCCGTCCTGCTCGTTCTCGCCGGGTGCGGCAACCACTACGGCCCGGCTCGGTGGAGTCGGGGCCTCGGCGGCGGGCGGACCGGCGCAGGCCCCGAGCGCCAGCACCGTCAGCGCAAGCCAGAGCGGAGGGAACTCCATCGCCTCAGTATGGATCACCCGGTGCTCCAGCGGGCAATGAGAGCGTGCGGCGCCTGGGCCCACCGCTCCATCAGTCCCCAAAGTCCGGGCACCCCAGCGCTACGTCGACTCGCCAAATGCCCTCGGTCTGGACCCTCTCACAGACCGCGCCCGCGAGGATGATGCTGGTTGCGAGGTCTGGGTCTGCGTTGTTGAAGACCCACCAGCTCTCCGAGTCGCCTTCGCCGCTCTCGTCGTGGGGAATGGGCTCGCAATCGACTGCAACGAACGCCTCGTTCGGATTGGGCGGCGGGTCATCGAGGTGCACTTCGCAGGACACCACGAGCTGCGTGGACACGGACCGGAAACTGTGGACGAGCGCGGTCAGCTCAGCCTCGACGCTCACCTCGAAGTAGCCCGCCGTCCCATCGGGCCTCTCGAAGTCACCCGCCTCCGCCCACCGGTCGAGCGCAGCGGCGTACTGTTCGTTGCCCGCCACGCCCACCACGATGGTGTGCACGCCCGCTTGGAAAAGCCGCTCAATCTGGGCGGTGACCTCCGCGTCGTCCAGGCACCCGCCCGGGCCCGCTCGGCAGCAGGTGTTGCTCACTGCCAGACAGCCCTCGCCGGGGTCGAGCTGCAGGGTGCATTGGGCATCAGCGCAGTCGAGTTGCTGATTGCAGTTGGCACCACCATCGCTGGCGAGGAGCACGAAGCGGCCTCCGCTCAGGTTGCCGTCGACCAAGTGCTCGTAGGCCCGCTCAAGGGCAGCCGCCAGGGGGCTGGCGCCGGCGGGGCTCCGGGCCTCGAGCGCGCTGACGATTTCCGGGAATGTCTCCTCACCCGGGCCGATCGGTATGGTCAGCGCGCCAGAGGCACCCACCTCGCAGCACTGCTCCGGTGCACCATCACAAATGGCGGGCAGCCCCTCGGTGTCGGGAACCAGCAGCAGTCCGATCTCATAGGCTGCGCTAGGCTCCATGAGCGCCTCGGCCAAGGCGAAGCGTAGGAGCTCCCAGCGCGCGAGGTCCGCTTCCGCCACCTCCTCACCCAGACTTGCCGACCCGTCCACGACCAGCAAAAGGTTCGTGTCGAGGTACTGTGACTCCTCCGCCTGCCACCCGCACGCGCCGTTGGAGAACAGACTCTCCGCCAGCTCCGCCAGCTCCGGGCATGGGTGCTCCGTGACCTCACCCGCGTCTTCGGACTGCTCCTGCCCGGCGTCCTCGGTCCCCTCCACGCACACACCGGACGTGCAGGTGAGCCCTTCGTCACACCCCCCGTCCGCACGGCAGCTGCAGCCCTCGCTGCCGGCAGCGCAGTCTGGAGTCGCGGCAGTGCCGTCGCTTCGGGTGCTTCCGCCACAGGCCGGTGCAAGCAGCCAGGCCGCTCCGACCGCCAGCGCGGCCCCGACGACTCGCGTCACACCCGACCCCATGAACCCGAGTGTAGCTCCGCAGGCTAAATCAGCGAGCGCGATCCTCGATCGCTATTGCGAGCCCCCGTCGGGTGAGGGCTCGCAATAGCTCAGAGGGCCGCGATGGTGCTCGAAACAGATTCCTGTTGCTTTTTCGGGGTCTGCCGCAGACCCCGCCCCGCAAGCGGGGCCCCACCCCAAACGGGGAACCCTCGACGCGAATGCAATCAGTGTTCGACATTTGCGCTCCCCTATTTAGCGGGTCGAGACCCGTGCGATGCGGGACGAGGTCTACGGCGCGATGAGCTCCAGCCGCGGAAAGTATGTGCGGTAGCGAGTCGCGTCGCGGGTGAGCAGACGGTAGCCGGCCACGGCAGCATGGGCACCGATGTAGAAGTCGGGGAGAGGGGATCGGCGCGTGCCGCCTCTGCGGCGGTACGTGAGGAAGCACTTGCCCGCCAGGAATGCCGCGTCGTACGGCAACGACTCGCGATGAAATGCCTCGTGGGGTAGGGCCGCTTCGAGGTCCTCGATGCGGTCGAAGCAGGTGGACACCTCGGCGTACACCAGCGGGTTGATGACCAGGACCGAGCGCTCCGCCACTTCTGCGAGCGTCTCGGAGGACCACGTCCCCCAGTCCGGGTCATCGGTGGCAACGTCGAGGATGACGTTGCTGTCGACCAGTACGGGGGTCACGAGCCGCGCGTGAGCTGCATGAGCTCGTCCGTGGAAAGGCCCGGCGATGCGCTGCCGCGCAGCCGGGCGACGATCCGCTCGCCGCGCCCCTGCTCCGGCCGGGCCTTGATCGGAACTAGTCGGACCACGCCGCCATCGAGCTCGAACGCCACCTCGGTGCCCGGGAGCAGACCCGCCTGCTGCCGGATGGCGATGGGGATGGTGACCTGCCCCTTGGAGGTGATGCGCACTTGATTCTTACTCCTACTAGTAAGAATACTGCCTGACCCGAGCGGCGGCAATGGCTCGAGGGCTGGAAATTCCTTGGGCGCTTGCATGGGATTCCTCGCATCGGCCCGGAGGCTCCTGCAGTTTCGGACGATCACCAGGGGTGCGGGTCGGCGAGCGTCCCGGCTGAGCGGCGGAGGCGCTTGGCGGGAGATCGTCCGCAACCCTCGCAACGCTCCAACCGATGTGGGCGTCTGTTCTTCGGATTCGCCAGTCAGCCGGGAGGTGTCGATGGGAACAGAAGATGCTATCATTGATAGCACCGTGGCTCAGCTGATCGTCAGGAACATCGATGCCAAGGTGGTGCGTGCGCTCAAGCTGAGAGCCGCCCGCCACGGCCGATCTGCCGAAGCCGAGCACCGGGAGATCCTGCACGAGGCGTTGCTGCGCCGCCCGGAAGCGAGCCTCAAGCAGCACCTACTCCGCATGCCCGCCCTGGGTAGCGACGAAGACCTCTTGGTCCCGCGGCTGCCGGCTCGACGAGTCGACTTGTGAGCTACCTGCTGGACACCAACGTCCTGTCGGAGCTGCGCAAGGGCACGCGCGCCAACTCGCGTGTGGTCGCGTGGTTCGAGGCGGTTGCGGACGAAGAAATCTTCCTCTCCGTCCTGGTGCTCGGAGAGCTGCGCCAGGGTGTCGAGCGGGTCCGACGCCGGGATCCTGCCGCGGCAGCCCGGCTGGAGCGTTGGCTGCACATGCTCACGGCAAGTCACACCGACCAACTGCTCCCCGTGGACGAGCGCGTCGCCGATCTCTGGGGTCGCCTTTCGGTTCCCGATCCGCTACCCGCCGTGGACGGACTGCTGGCGGCAACGGCACTCGTGTACGATCTCACGCTCGTGACCCGCAACGTGCGAGACGTCGAAGCGACGGGAGCGAAGGTGCTCAATCCGTTCGAGTGAGGGGGTGGGGCTGCGGGAAGAAACTGTGCACGTGTCAGCGGTGCATGGGTCCGCGTCCGGGCCACGCTGCCGCGTTCGTGTCTCCCGCTCCGGGCAGATCGGATGACCCGACGTGACACGGGTGCGGGACCCTGAAAGGATGCTCGGACGAGGTGGCAAGCATGGGAGCAGGTTTCGAACGACATTACTCGGAACGCATCGGGTGGCTGCGGGCGGCGGTGTTGGGCGCGAACGACGGTATCGTCTCGACCGCCAGCCTCGTGGTGGGAGTGGCCGCCGCAACTGCCGGCCGAAGCGAGGTGCTGGTCGCCGGGGTGGCGGGTCTGGTTGCCGGTGCGATGTCGATGGCGGCGGGGGAGTATGTATCGGTCAGCTCCCAAGCGGATACCGAGAAGGCCGATCTGGCGCGTGAACGCCATGAGCTCGAGCAGGACGAACCGGCGGAGCGCCGCGAGCTGGCTGCCATCTACGTGAAACGGGGGCTGGAACCGCAGCTCGCCGAACGAGTTGCCGAGCAGCTCATGGCACGCGATGCCCTGTCGGCTCACGCACGCGACGAGCTGGGTTTCTCGGACGTGCACAGTGCCCGCCCCATTCAGGCGGCCCTGGCGTCTGCCAGCACGTTCGCCGTGGGAGCGGCCCTTCCGCTGCTCATCGCCTGGCTCATTCCGATGGCCTGGCTCATTCCGATGGTGGCCGGAGGCTCGCTCCTGTTCTTGGGAGGCCTGGGCGGGTTGGCGGCACGGGTCGGCGGCTCGAACATTGCCGTCGGCGCCGTTCGGGTGACGGTATGGGGAGCGCTGGCGATGGCAGCCACCGCGGGCATTGGTGCAGTCTTCGGCACGGTTGCGTGAGCTGGTGCTCGTTCTCAGCGGCGCGTTGCACCGGCCTCGCAAACGCGTGATTCGGCCGGGAGGAGTCGAATCGCCTACTCTCGCCTGAGCTCCTCCGGCGCCTCGTCGCTTTCGTCGACCCACTCGACCCAGCGGCGAATGCCTGCTTCGAGCGAGATCTTCGGCTCGTAGCCGAACGCTTCGCGCGCTCGGGTAACGTCGGCGGCGGTGATGCGCGATTCACCGGGTTGCAGCTCGCCCAGGCGAATGATCGGTTCGGCTCCCAGCTCGGCTCCCATGAGCTCGATGAGGCGCCGGACTCGCACCGGTTGGGTCCGGCCGAGGTTGAAGGTGCCGAATCCGCGTGTCTCGAGCACCCAGTCGAACGCTCCCACCACACCGTCGACGATGTCGTCGATGTAGGTAAAGTCCCGCTCGGTCTCCTCGCCGTGCAGCCAGATGGCCTCCTTCTGGCGCAGCGCCTGGGTGAATTTGGCGAACGCCATGTCCGGCCTGCCGCGCGGACCGTACACGGTGAAGAAGCGCAGCACTGCCACCGGCAGCTGATGGAGGTGGCGGTACGCATGCACCATCAACTCGGCCGCGCGTTTGCTCGCGGCATACGGGGACAGCGGCTCCACCGCCGCATCGTCCTCGCGGAACGGAACCGCCGAGGTGTCGCCGTACACGCTCGACGTCGAGGCAAAGACCAGCGGAATGCGGTCGCGCTGAACGCACTCCATCAAGACATTGAGGCCGCCCCGCTCGTTGACTTCGACGTAGCTCGCTGGATCTTCGACGCTGGTGCGCACACCGGCGCGAGCCGCCAGGTGCATGACCACGTCGGGTCGAGCTTCATCAAAGGCCCGGGAGAGAGCGTCGGCATCACGCACGTCGCCTTCGATCAGCCGGTACTCGGCGCGTCGCAGGGCGGCCGCGACGTTCCGCCGCTTCTGGGCGGGGTCGTAGTACGGATCGAAGTTGTCGAGGGCACTGACCTCCCACCCGTCGCGGAGTAAGCGGTCCGCCAAGCTGGAGCCAATGAAGCCGGCTCCTCCGGTGACGAGGGCTCGCATGGGGGCGCTAGCCTGACTCGGTCAGCGCCCGGATGTCCAGGTCGAACGTCTCCCCTTGCCGCTGCATGCGGGCAATGAGCTCACCAGCCTGGCGCGCCTGGTCGACCGCCGCGATGGTCTCCTCCAATGTGCTGCAGGGCTGCTCGTTGATGGCGAGCAGGATGTCACCCGAGAGGATCCCCAACCGCTCCAGCAGCGAATCTGGCGGGATCAGGCCAAGTCGGACCCCGACGACCTGCTGGTCCTGGCGCACGGGATCGAGCGTCAACCCGGTGAGCAGCTGAGCTCCTCGCTTGAAAATGCCGGCAATCGCCTTGGGCGTGAGCATGAACTCGGTCTCGGAGCGCCTGTGGATGCCCTGTGCGAGCGCGTACGGCACCTGCCAGGGAGGAGGATCTCCGTCGGCCGCTGCCAACAGCTCGCCACCTCCGCTCTTGCGGATCGCGGCCAGCGCCTCGCGGGCACCGGCGTGAATGCCCACGGCGCAGCGGGTCCCACCGCTGGACAGCCAAACTCGATCCCAGTCGATGGACGCGACCTGCCAGTTGCCGACACGGTCTCCAGCGCGCCGGATCTCCGCTACCTGGTCGAGCCCCTGGGCCAACGACGCAAACGACCACTTCGGATCCTTGCTGAGGGTGATCAGGCGCACTTGAACGCCACCGCAAGGTCCTGTTGGCGGGGGCGCTGCCGCAGCCGGAGGCAGGGGGTGAGTTCCGAGGTGCTCGCTGGGTTCGTCCACGGCGGGTAGGTCCACCGCCATCTGGGCCGCAGAAGAGGGACTCTTCTCCGGAAATTCGGGCGGAGCAATCCGGCCCTCGAGGGTGTACGCCTTGGGCGCGACTGCCGACGCCACTGGACGACCACGGGGCGGCGGTGGCGTGAACTCGAACCCGAGCCGCGCCGAGCTCGAGGGACGCGCTTCGGGCGCTGCGACGGCACTGACGCTGGCCGAGGCCACGGGCTCGCTGGCCTCGTCGGCGGGATCTCGTCGAAGCAGGAACACCGTCAGCGCCAAGACCGGAATGGCGGCAATGCAGATGCGGCGAGCCAGGACGTCGAGATCCATCCCAACTCGCTGGTAGCAACTCCCACGCCAGGGGTGCAAGGCAGGGGGCCGGGGGGGGCGCAGCCAGCCGGATGCCGGATTTCTGCGCCAAACGTTGCGGGCAGCCTTCGACGACAGTTGGCACCTTGTCAGTGAGGGCGCCGGACTGGCGCGGGTTGTGACAAGTTGTCAGTGGCGCCTGGGGGGGTGCCGGCGCGGGAACGGGAAGAGGGGGGAGGGCGGTGAGGCGCAGAATCCCACCGTGGCGCTTGTGGTTGTGCAGCAGCAGATGTCTACGACGATGAGTTAGGAAGCGCCCGAGCTACCGCTCGGGCGCTGGTCTGCTCGGGCGCTGGTCTGCTCGGGCGCTGACTGGGATCCGCGCAACACCGAAATCCGGTTGAGTAGTCGTGGTAGTCGAAGGGGTGGGCGACGGTGCGGTATTCGCACCCTTCTCCGTTCTGGAAGGTGTCCATGAAGAACCCTCCGAAGAACGTGCCGTCGGGATCCGCAACCCACTCGTGCAGGTTCCCGACCAGGTCGAACACGCCGTACTCGTTGGTGCACTTCTCGAATGCGCCCGTCGGAGACACCGTGTGGCTCAACTCGTGCAAACGGGGGTCGTTCATCAAGCGCGGATCCCACATCTCTCGCGGGTCGGCGCCTGGGGGGGCCACCTGGCGAAACAGCCGCGGTACCGGATGGTAGTCGAGCTTGCGAAACCGGTCGTTGCAGTACTGGGGACGACGCTCATTTCCATACGGATACAGCGTCAGCTGCGGACCCCGGCAAGCCCTCACCCACTCGTCGATTTCGCACAGTCGCTTGCCCGCATGCTGGCAGGCCAGCGCCGCCTGCTCTCCGCTGATGTACCCCTGTGGCTTTCGACCCGGCACGCTCACTGCCACGATCGTGGACTCGACCGCGTGAACCATGTGGTTCCCCTGCCAGGGCGTGCGCTTTCCGGATGCGGTCGCGATCTCGATCGAGCCTTCCCAGCGGTCGATGCAATAGGGGCCCTGCACGCGAACTACGCGGGCCATGTCCTCTGGGCACTCGGGTTCGGAACCCGGTGGTGTCGACTCGGAGGCAGTTGCGGCAGCGTCGGGAGAACCCGGCGCGGGTGTCTGCTCCGCAGGCGCCGAACTGGGTACTGGCGCGGACACGGTCTGGTCGGTTGCCTGCGTGGGGTTCGCCGCGGGACCTGCTGCGGCCTGCGGACGAACCGGGGCGCAGGCGAGGAGCGAGCTCACTCCCACTGCCAACGCCCAACGCGAGCTCAGGGCGTTTCCCACCGCTCGTTCACTTCCAGACCGCGCGCTCGCACGGCGCCCACAAACTCTTCGAGCGGCACGCAGAGCTCACCGGGCAGAACGCCACGCCGCTCGATGGCGCCCACGCCGAGCATGTAGGCCACGGCGGCCGCGGCGTAGGACGTACAGCGCGCCATCGCCGAGTGGCCCGTCTCGCCGTCGTGGCGATCGATGAGCTCGTAGACAATCCGAGCCGACTTGCCCTCACGGCTCCCTTCCGCGCTCACTCGCATCAACACCACGTCGGTGTCGTCGTCGGTGAGCGAGCGGACCAACAGCTTCTCGGTGAGTTCGCGCGGGCTGACGCCGTCGACGCACTCCTCGGACAGCAGTCCCAGGGCGTGCAGGCCAGAAAAAATTGCGCAATGGCCCGGATAGCGAATCGTCTTGTAGTCGAGATCCAGCACCTTGGCCCGCAAAGTACGCGGGAGAGTGGACGCGCCACCGGAGGTATTGAACGCCTCGAGCTGACCAAACGGGGGCGGAAACTCCAGTGACTCGAGCTCGGCGAGCGAAGGCAACCGCACGACCTCGCCGTCGCGCAGAGCTTCAGTCGGCTCGAGGTACTCGTTGACCAGTCCGCGAGCGGAGAACACCAGCTTGTAACCGAGCGGCGGCTTCGGGTGCGCCGGCAGTCCCCCAACCCGCATGCGCACCACGCGCGCCTCGTCGAGTCGCTCCACCGCACGCGCTGCGAGCAACCCCGCCATGCCCGGTGCCAGGCCGCAGTCGGGGATGACCGTAACGCCACGGCGCTGAGCGGACTCGTCCAGCGCGAGCTGCCGATCCACCACGTGAATGTTTCCCCCGAGGTCGCAGAGGTGGACCTTGGCTTCAATCGCGGCCCGCGTGAGAGCCTCGTTGAATCGGTAGTCGGCGGCAGAGAGTGCGACGTCAAACCCGTGCAGCACCCGCACCAGTCCTTCCGAGTCGTTCAAGTCGAAGGTTTCGGCTTCGACGCGGGTCGGACTGTCGCTTCCGGCGGCGGTCGAGAGCAGGCGGGAGACTTCGTGCTCGGCTTTCGCCAAGCCATCCCGGTCGTGGTCGATGAGACGGACCACCTCCACTCCAGGCTGTCGCCCGAGGTCCCACGCGGCGGCCCTCCCCATGCGTCCTGCTCCAAGCACCAGTGCTCTCATGCTCTCAACGTACTCTCGCCGGACGGGGATTTCCACGGCGCGACGCCTCTCGGCTTGAAAGCCATGAGGCCCTGGCCCAGGGTAAGCGCGATGCAGACGACTACGCAGCCGGGCCATCCCTCGACCCTGTGGGTGACGAACTGGATTGGTGGGCAAGAGCGCCCTCCGACTGGAGCAACGTTCGCCAGCGTCAATCCGGCCGATCGCGACGACGTGGCGGCCGTGGCGCCCCTGAGCAGCGCCGACGAGGTGCGGGAAGCCTGCGAACGGGCGCGCGCTGCCCAATCCAGCTGGGCACGCGTGCCCGCTCCGCAGCGAGCCAGAGCCATCAGCCGCCTGGGGCAGCTGCTCTCGGCCGAAAAGGAGTCCCTCTCTCGCTTCGTCACGCGTGAGATGGGCAAGCCCATCCGCGAAGCACGCGGCAGTGTTCAGGAAGCGATCGACACGGCGGAGTTCTTCGCCAGCGAGGGACGGCGCCTCTACGGACAGACCGTCCCGAGCGAACTGCGGGACAAGGAATTGTTCACCTATCGGCGCCCGGTCGGTGTGGTCGGGGTGATCACCGCCGGCAACTTCCCGGTCGCGGTCCCTTCGTGGAAGATCATCCCGGCCATCTTGTGCGGCAATGTGGTCGTGTGGAAGCCCTCGGACGATGCTCCAGGCGTCGCGGCACTCTTCGCCGATCTGTGGCAACGCGCCGGCCTGCCCCCGAACGTGCTCAGTCTCGTGCACGGAGGCGGCGCAGGCTGCGCCGGGGAGTGGCTGGTCGCACAGGTGGATGCCGGACTGGTGGACAAGATTTCCTTCACCGGCTCGACGGCGGTGGGACGCCGAATCGGAGAAGTGTGCGGGCGCAACCTGCAGACCCCGTCGCTCGAACTGGGAGGCAAGAATCCGCTGGTGATCCTGGCGGACGCCGACCTGGAGTTGGCCGTGGACGGCGCACTCTGGGCCGCATTCGGGACTGCCGGACAGCGCTGCACCAGTGCCGGCAACATCATCGTGGATCGCCGGGTGGCGGCCACGGTGAGAGACCAGTTGTTGACTCGTGCCCGCGCGCTTCGCATCGGCGACCCTCGAGACGAGAGCGCCGACTACGGTCCGCTGATCAATCAACGCTTCCTGGAGAAGTGGCTCGAACAGCGAGCCGTGGGCGTGAACGACGGGGCGGAGTTGCTCCTGGACGGCCGACGCATCACCCAGAGCGACGCCCCGCCGGGGTTCACGGGCAACGCCAAGCGTGGCTGGTACGCCAGCCCGCGGATCTTCCACCACGTGCGCATGAGCATGCGTATCGCTCAGGAGGAATGCTTCGGCCCCACCGTGAATCTGGTGGAAGTAGACGGCTTGCAGGAAGCGATCGCCGCGGCCAACGCCACCCCCTACGGCCTTTCGAGCGCCGTCTACACGCGTGATTCGAAAGCCATGCTCCGCTTCAAGGAGGAGATCACGGCCGGAATGTGCAGCGTCAACAACTCCACCACCGGAGCAGAGGCACATCTGCCTTTTGGCGGAAACGGCTGGTCTGGGAATGGTACGCGGGAGAGCGGCATCTGGGTGCTGGACGCGTACACGCGTTGGCAAGCGGTGAACGTGGACCTCGCCGGCAAGCTGCAGAAGGCGCAGATCGACCTGGCCGACGCCGCTCCCTCGGACGAGCCCGACTGGTCAGCGCTGCTTCCCACCTGACGCCACGCGGGAGCGCTGCGCGCGGGATCAAGGAGGATAGGCCTCGTCGGTTTCTCTTTCCTCGGGGGAAGGAGGGACGACCAGGGGCGGGGGCTCTCCGGGCGGCTTGGTCGGGCCCCAGTCTCTTTCGGGCTCGGCACTCGACGCGGGCGCCGTGGCTGCAGCCTCCGGCGTGCCGACGTCCGCCAACCCACTGTCCACCACGGCAGCATCCGCGGCAGCGGCTTCGGCCGCGCCAGCGTCCTCCACCGGCGCGAGAGGAGGCGCCCCGTCACCGCTGGGCACCGATCGCGAGGACGACGACGACGAAGCGCTCGGCTGGGGAGGCGGTTGCACGGTGATCTCCGAGTCGCCGGCGTCTTCGACCGGCGTCGGTTCATCGACCTCGACCTCGGGAAGGGGCCTGGTTTCGTGCCAACTCGCGACGCCCCAAATCCCTCCTCCCAGCAATCCCAATACCAGCGCGAGGCCTCCCACCTGGTAGAGCAGACCCCGCGCCGGGGGCGCTCCCTCCCCAGGGTAGCCGCGTTCGTCCCGCAGCCCATCCGGGCCTGCCGCGGGTGCCATCACCGTCGCATCCAGCGCGGCCTCGATCGGTGCGGGGATCTCATCGGAGTCCGTTTCGTCGGCAGCTGCGCTCTCCGCGTCCTCCTCCGTCTCCGCTTCGGAGCGCGCCGGGGTGTCGTCCGACTCGTCGTCGGGCGAGGTCGTCACCGTCAGCCGGTACTCGTCGCCCAAGCACTCGCGCAGCGCCTCGACCATCTCCCGGGCGGACTGAAACCGATCCTCGGGTGGTCGGGCGGTCGCGCGCGCAAACCACTCGTCGAACCCGGCCGGTACCGTCGCCAACTCCGAAGGGACCGCGATGTCGCGCACGCAGATCTGCAGCACGAGGTCCCCCAACGCATCACTGTTGAACGGCCGCTTGCCGGTAAGACACTCAAAGGCGATCACGCCGAGGGACCAAAGATCGCTTCGGTAGTCGACTTCCTTGTTTCCCTGGGCCTGCTCTGGGCTCATGTAGAACGGGGTGCCCAGGATGGATCCGGTGCGCGTGTTGGTGCCGTCGGCCAGCGCGGAGGCCTCGACCTTGGCGACACCAAAGTCGAGTACCTTGGCGATCTCGGCATCCTCGTTGGGCACCAGGAAGATGTTCTCGGGCTTCAGATCTCGATGAACGACCCCAGCTTCGTGCGCTCGGGTGATGGCGCGCGCCACGTCGCCGACGATGCGGACCATCGCCACGGGTTCGAGCGTGTGCAATCGCCTGAGCCGGTCACGGAGCGTCTCTCCCTCCAACAGCTCCATCACGATGAACGGCACGCCCTCCTCGACGCCGTAGTCGAGGATCTGCACGACGTGTGGACTGCGCAGCGAGGCGGCCGCCTTGGCCTCCCGCAGGAAGCGTGCCACCGCCTCCTCACTGTCAACGACGTCGCGCTCGAGGATCTTCACGGCAACCGGTGCCGCCAGCACCAGGTGCTCCGCGCGCCAGATCGCCCCCATCCCGCCCTCGCCGAGGCGTTCCTCGAGCCGATACCGATCGGCGAGCACCCGACCGGGCTGGACTGTTTCTTCGCGCATCTGGTCGAAGCCACCATAGCATCACACCGCGGTCCGGTCGGGGGCGCGATGGTGCATGTTTTGGAGCCCGGTCCGCCCGCCGAGAGGTGGACGCAGTCCGGGAATGGCGGGGGGGGCGGCGAGTTCCACCGCATGGCGCAGCTGCCGGGACAGGGGGACTTTGCCGCGTGGGGCTCTCATGCTACCGCGACGGCGTCCCCATGTGCGACCTATCACGACCTCGGCTCACCGGTTTGGCCGGCACGTTGGCACTGGGCCTCTGGCTGACCCCGGGTTGCGACGCGCAGCGCGCGCCCGCACCCGCAGCGAGCGCCTCGGCCCCCGCGCCGCCACGCCCGACGCCCTCGGTCCATCCGAACCTCGCCAAGCGCCGGCGAGTCTTGGTGCGTTCGGGACCACCCCTGGCGATCCAAGCAGGCAAGGGTGTCGGGCCCATCCGCATCGGTGCCACCGTGGCGACCATCGAGCGCCTGATGGATCTGAAGTGCGAAACCCTCACGGACCAAGTCTGCCGCTACGCCACGCGCGCCGTCGAGTTCGAGCTCGACAAGGGGGTGGCCAAGAGCATCCGAGTCCACCGTCCCTACCGGCCCGCCGGGGGTAAGAACCCGGACGGCCAGCCGCGGATCTACGGAATCTTCAACGGGCTGATCCCGCCGGACGTCGAATTCGGAATGACCGTGCCCGGCGCCCAGATGACGCTCGGCAAACCCCAGCGGGTGGAGAAGGTCAACGATGCGCGCTTCGGGACTCGCGAGCTACACTACTACGACGGCCTGGTCCTCGAATACGACCAGATTGGCGATGCACCGCTGGTTCTGGGCGGCGTGCGCGTCGTGCCGAAGGCGGGGTGAGTCGGGGAGTGCCGCGTCAGGCCTGGCGGACGCGGCGCCGCTCCTGAATCATGTGCGCCGTGATGACGCGCTGAGCCTCGATGGGTTCGACGAGCGTCCAGACGTCGTGTTCCTGCCGGCCACCGGCGCACTCGAGCAGCACGTCGGCGGCCCGTTCCGGTGGAATGGCGTTGAAGTGACGTCCGGGTAGCTCCACCACCGCGGTGCGCGCCCGCAGTCCCTCCAGCGTTTGCAGCATTCTTTCGATCACCGCACGAAAGGCCCGCTCGTTGAAATCCCCGCGCTCTCCCAGACCAAACAGCACGAGCTTGTCAAAGGGAAGTCTGGGCTGACCGGGAATGAGCAACACCTCCCCGACCGAGCCGGTGGCGTAGCCGTCCAAGATGAGTCGCGAGAGACGGCCAGCCAGCCGCCAATCGACCAGTCCCGCTACTCCGTGTGGGGGACGCTCATCCGACGTCAGGGTGGCCACGAGCACTTCGGTTCCCGCAAGATCCAGCTGACGCAGATGAGGAGTGGTGAACCGGAGATCCAAGACTAGTCCTCCCGCGCCGGCGTGCCCGGCTGCGCCGCCGCGTCGTCGGGCTCGGTGTCGGTCCGACCGCAATCGTCGGCAATCCGGTCGAGCACACCGTTGACGAACGCGCCGCTTTCCTCGGTTCCGAAGCGTTTGGCGATCTCGACCGCCTCGTCGAGCACGACAGCTCGCGGAATGTCCCGCCGATGCTCGAGCTCCCAGGCCCCGAGGCGTAGCAGGTTGCGATCGACGCGCGCCATGCGCTCCACGCGCCAATTGGTGCTGGCGGCCTGCACGCGAGCATCGGTCGCCTGGAGGTGACCGATGACGCCGCACACCGCCTCGTCGGCGTACTCGCGTCCTTCCGCGTCGCCCGGGAGCTCCCGCCAGAAATCTCGGATGACCTGCTCGGCTTCCGCACCCGTGGCGTCGATCGCGAACAGCATCTGCATCGCGGCCTCCCTAGCGGTAGAACGAGCGCCCATGGCGGCGGGCATGGTGGATTCGTTCCTCGGGTCGCGCAACCCAGCGCCACCTGCCCCCGGGCTTCGGGCGCGAAGACGCCGACCAAGCCATCCACCCCTGAACACCCTTACAGGTCCCGTACGCCGAGCTTTCGACCATGACACGGATGCCGTGGCCGCGCCGGGTCGCGGGAGTCCCGGGCCCCGTCCAAACAGCCGTTCGCGGCGGGGCCCGCATCTTGCTAACAAGGACCCAGGTCCCGGGCACAGGAGGTTCAGACATGCGCATGCTGGTTGGTCCGTTTTGGGTGGGGGTGATGGCCCTGTCGGTGGCGTGGCTGCTGCCCACAGCGACGGCGCGAGCGGGCATCGAAGCCTGCGGCGACATCGACGTGGAGGCCGAAGCGCAATGCGAGGTGGTCGCCGAGGGAGGATGCACGGTGACCTGCACGGCCTTGGAGATGACCGCTGCGTGCGACGCGCGGCTGCACGGGGGCTGCAGGTCGGAAGGCGAGTGCACGGCTGAAGCAACAGTGGAGTGCACGGGGGATTGCCAGGGCGACTGTGAGCTGGCCTGCGAGGCCGACCCTCCGAGCTTCGAGTGTCAGGGCGCCTGCGAGGGCGACTGCTCGGCAGACTGCGCGAGTGACTGCACGGCTCACTGCGAGGCCCAGGCGGGCGGTGGTGGCGCGGGCGGTGCCGATGCCAGTGGCGAATGTCAGGCCGAATGCGAGGCTTCGTGCAGCGCCACCTGCAAAGGCGAATGCAGCGCCAGCTGCACCGTCGATCCCACCACCGAAGCCGAATGCTCGGCCGCCTGTGAGGGCAAGTGCGAAGGGCAGTGCACGGCCGCGGCCAACATGACCTGCCAGATCGAATGTCAACCGCTGCAAGGTCGCGCCGAGTGCGACGCGGTCATGCGTGCCGATTGCGTCGGGCAGTGCGAGGCAGTCTCGGGCGCAATCGAGTGCAACGGGGAGTTCGTCGATCACGGGGGCCACGCCGAGGAATGCATCGAGGCGTTGCGTGCGGAAATCGAAGCCCACGTGGATACCAGTGCACGCGGCAGCTACTACTCAGAGTGCAGCGGCAACACCTGCGAGGCCGGGGCCGAAGGCGAGGCCGAGGCCACCTGCGAATGCGCGACTGCAGCAGGGGCCGGCTCCAAGGGGTCTCTCGCCGGGCTCGGGTTGCTCGCCACGCTAGGCGCCTTGGTGGTGGGTCGCCGCCGCCGCCGCTGACCCGGTGGGGCAGCTACAGACCCTGGGCGCCGAGGCTCTTGTCCAGGGAAACCATTTCGACGGCGCTCGTCGCGGCGTCGAAACCCTTGTTCCCGGCCTTGACCCCGGCACGCTCCACGGCCTGTTCGATGCTGTCGGTCGTCAGGACGCCGAAGCAGATGGGAACCCCGGTCCGGAGCGCGGTGGCCGCCACGCCCTTGCTGACTTCCGCTGCCACATATTCGAAGTGCGGCGTGCCTCCGCGGATCACCGCGCTCACCGCCACCAGCGCGTCGAACTTCTTGCTCTCGGCCAGTCGGGCGCACACGAGTGGGATCTCCCAGGACCCCGGGACGCGGACCACGGTGATGTGGTCCGACTGGGCGCCATGGCGTACCAAAGCGTCCAAGGCGCCTTCGACCAGGCGATCGACGATGAAATGATTGAAACGGCTGGCGACCACGGCAAACCGCGTCCCTTCCGGAACGACCAGTGAACCCTGAATCGACTTGATGTTTCCCGACTGATTATCGTTCGGCATGAGCGACCTAGTTCTGGTTGGACGATGGCAACCGGTCAGGGGTTGTGACTGCTGATCCCACCGAGCTCGATGGTCTCCACCACCTCGAGCCCGTACCCTTGAAGACCGGCGATCTTGCGTGGGTTGTCGGTAAGCTGCCGGATTCGGCCCAAGCCCAAAGCCCGAAGGACCTGGGCCCCAAGACCATACTCCCGAAGCGCGCTCAACGGAGGTCCGGCCTCGGTACGACTGGAACCTTCGTGAGGCGCAGCGCCGGGCTTGAGCGCCCTAAGCTCGTTGCACAGGTCGCCGCTCGACGGCACGTAGACCAGGATACCGCGGCCTTCCTGCTCGATGGCGTCGATGGCGCGATGCAGGGTGCCACGGTGGTTGGCCAGCGAACCGAAGGTGTCGACGACGGTCGAGCCGTGATGCATCCGGCATAGCACCGGCTCCGTTCCGCCGAGGTCGCCCTTGACCAGCACCATCAGTTGCTGGCGCTCGAGCGTGCCCTCGAAGACCATCGCCGTCCACTCGGTGCCGGTCTGGCTGAGGACGATGCGCTCCTCGCCGAGGCGACGTACCAACAGCTCCGTTTGCAGCCGATACGCGATGAGATCCGCAATGGTGAGGATGCGCAGCGAATGCTCGCTGGCGAACCGCTCGAGATCGGGCATCCGAGCCATGGTGCCGTCATCGTTCATGATCTCGCAGATCACGCCGCCCGGCTTCAGCCCCGCCAGGCGAGCCATGTCCACCGAACCCTCGGTCTGGCCCGCGCGCACCAACACGCCGCCGCTGCGCGCGCGCAGTGGGAAGACGTGGCCGGGAGTGACGATGTCGTCAGGACGAACCTCGGGATCGATGGCAACCCGAATGGTGCGAGCTCGGTCCGCAGCGCTGATGCCGGTGGTCACACCTTCCCGCGCTTCGATGCTGAGCGTGAACGCAGTGCCCAAAGGGGGGCCGCTGCGGCCCGGGACGCTCATCATGGGCAGATCGAGACGCTCCACCTGCTCACCGGTCAGAGCCAGACAGATGAGCCCCCGGCCATGCTTGGCCATGAAGTTGATAGCCGCGGGCGTGACCTTCTCCGCCGCCATGGTCAGGTCGCCTTCATTCTCCCGATCCTCGTCGTCTACGAGAATGACCATCCTGCCCGCGCGCACGTCCTGCAGCGCAGTCTCCACCCGCTCCATGAGCTCGGGGTCTACGTCGAGACGACTCGCAGCTGATCCGTCGAAGGCGTCACGCATGGCGGACCTAAACTAGACAATTCCGGCGCGCTTCAGAGCACTGGCGAGGGGTTCCTCGCCGGGCCCGTCGGCGGAGGAGGAGGCGTCCGACGCTGCCGACTGGCCATTGCCCCAGGCGGCACGGGCCGCCGTGAGGTAGCGGACGACGTAGCGCGCCAGCAGGTCCACCTCAAGGTTCATCTCTCGACCCGGCACAATCCGATCGAGGTTGGTGGCAGCTCGGGTGTGGGGGACGAGCATGACCTCGAAGGTGCTCTCGGCGACGGCATTGACGGTGAGAGAGACCCCGTCCAAGGCCACCGAGCCCTTTTCGGCCAGGTAGGGCCCGAGCTTGAGCGGGTAGCGCAACGAGACGCGAAGTGCCTCGCCGACGGCGCCAGAGCTCTCGACTCTCGCCAGTCCATCCACGTGCCCACTCACCAGGTGCCCATCGAGGCGACTGCCCAGCTGCAGTGCACGCTCCAAGTTCACGGCGCTGCCGAGGCCCAGTCGGCCCAGGTTGGTCAGGTCGGCGGTCTCCAGCGACAGGTCGGCGTCGAAGCTCCCGCCCGACGCAGCGGTCACAGTGAGGCAGGCGCCATTCACGGCCACGGAGTCGCCAACTTGGAGCCCCTGGAGTGCCGACTGAACCGCTAGTCGGTAGCCCGGGCCGCGCCGGTCCCTGGCCCGGAGGGTGCCAGTGGTCTCTACCAGGCCGGTAAACATGTCCTGCCAAATAGCACCTTGCCGGCTCGCTGGGAGCCAACTTGCTCGTCCAGCAAAAACCCGGCACGCTCGCTGGCGTATGCTGCGGGTGGGCCTGAGGTTTCTGCTGAGCTGTTCCGCTGCCACCGTCGCGGTGGCTTGGGGCTGCGGCCCGAGCGTTCAGTCCATCCACGAGGGGAACGTACGCTTCGAGCATTGCTACCGTCTCGATCTGGACCCGAACATCGCCCCCACGCACCGACTGACCTGCTGGCGTCAGTGGACGGATACGTACTCGTACGGGCAAACACGCGACAAGATTGAATATGCTCGCCGGCGCGCCCGATACCTGGGCCACGGAAGCTCCGGCCCCAACAAGCTCGACCTGAGCGACAAGTCGCAAGCCGATCCCGCCGCCGAGTCGCCGGCCGGAGCGCCCGCCCCGACCAGCGTTCACGCTCCGCCTCCGCCGATGGCCGCCAAGCCCGATGCCGGCACTGCTGCTCCGGACGGCGGAATTGGGATCGCGGATTCAGGACCGCGGGCTGACTTGCCCACCCCGCCTTTTGCGGGCTGTCTCGACAGTTGCCTGGACGTCTGGCGCACCTGCCAGAAGCCGTGTACGCCCTCGGACGAGAAGCCCGACGCCGCCTGTCCCGACTGCAGGGCGAACTATCGCGCGTGCTTGAAACGTTGTCTGGAGTGAAGGCGATTTGTTGACCAGCTGCCACCGGCGGCGCTAACCACTTGTGTTCAGGCATGACCGTCCACCAACCGACGCTGGGCGTCCCGTCTGCTGCTGTCGCAACTGCTCTGACTCGCGTGCTGCGACCGGAGCGAGCCCAGCCCGGCAGTGTGATCCGCCCCACTCGCGCTGAGATCAACCTGGCGAATCTCCGTCACAACCTGCGGGTGTGCCAGCACGCGGCAGGCGGCGCCCAGGTATGGAGCGTGCTCAAGGCGGATGGCTACGGCCACGGCTCAAAGGCCGTGGCCCGCACGCTGGAGCGTGCCGGGGTCGACGGGATCTGCGTGGCGCTGCTCGAGGAAGGCATCGAGCTGAGGGACGCCGGCATCCGGTTGCCCATCTTGGTGATGGGCGGACACTACGGCACCGCGCTGCAGGAGTTGCTCAAGTACGAGCTGACTCCGGTGGTTCACACCGCGGATCAGGTGCGAGCGCTGGGCGAGGAAGTCACCTATGCGGACGCCAGACGGATCGACGTACACCTGAAGGTGGACACTGGCATGGGGCGCCTGGGGGCCCTACCCGCGGAGGTGCGGTTGGTGAGCGCCGCTCTGAAGCAGCACTCGCAGGTCCGATTGAGCGGACTGATGACCCACTTCGCCTGCGCGGACTCGGACGACGCCAGCAGCATCGACGATCAACTGGCGCTCTTCGACCGGGTGAGCGCAGAGCTCGGCGCAGCGGGGATCCGACCCCGCGTGCGTCACGCCGCCAACAGCGCCGCGCTGTTTCGCAGCGAGCGCTCTCACCTGGATCTCGTGCGCCCCGGCATTGCGATTTTCGGTGTCGAGCCCGTGACCGGGCTCTCTCCTGCACTTCGACCCGTGATGCGAATCCGCACCCAGATCATTGCCGTTCGTGAGCTCGCGGTTGGGCAGTCCGTCGGGTACGGATCCACCTGGACGGCATCCCGCGCGAGCAGAATCGCCACGATTCCGATGGGCTACGCTGACGGCCTGAGCCGCGCCTTGTCCAACCGGGGTCACGCCCTGGTGCACGGGCGGCGGGCTCCGATGGCCGGAGTGGTGAGCATGGACATGGCCATGATCGACGTGACCGACGTGCCCGGTGCCGCCGTGGGCGACGAATGCGTGGTGCTCGGCCGACAGAAGGGCGTCTTGGGGGAAGACACCATCACCGCGACGGAAATTGCAGCTGCGCTCGACACCATCCCTTGGGAGGTGCTCACCAGCGTGTCGCGCCGCGTTCCCCGGTTCTACCGGGAACCGTGCTGAGGGGATTCAAGGCGTTCTGCCTCACCACCCGCCGAGCCTCGAAATCGCCTCGGTCGCGTGGATCAGTCGGAAGGCTCGGGCGGTGCTGGCTCAGCTGTCCGTTCCTCGAGCAGAAGGCGCGCCTCGTTGAGTCCGGCCGCCACGGGTGCGACCCGCTCATCGGAGCGAATGAGCTCGATGAGGCGACGCATGGCGAGGCAGTAGGGGTCGGGCTTGAGCTCCCCGCGCAACAGCTGAACCCGAAGGAACACTCCGGCAGTCTGTGCGACGTCACACAGGCAGTAGTTGCGGACCGCCTCGAGCTTGCCCGCATGCACCATGGGGCCGACGTCCTTGCCATCCACCCCGACCTTGCCCGGCATGCCACAGAGCTTGGCGACGACGTCGAGCTTCGACGGCTTGGCTGCGCCGAAGTCCGCGATGTAGTCCATCAGGTCCAGGTGCCCCTCCGGGGAGAAGCGGTAGCGGACGTCGCGGGACGCGTAGTAGTGGCGGAACGGAATGCCGTGGCGGAGGCATCGAGCGACGATCACCGGCATATCGAATCCGCGGCCGTTGTAGCTCACCAAGCAAGGGCGGCGCTCGTCGCACAACTTTACGAAATCGTTTAGCATTTCTCGCTCGTCCTTGCCCTCACCGAGCACTCCGAGCCGGCGCACTTCCAGATTCGGGTCGAACCACAGGGCGCCGATCACCACGACGCGGTGATGGGGCGGGGCCGGCAGGCGCTCGGCCTCGCTGGATTCGGCAATGGGGAGCTCGGGGTCGAGCACCGTCTCGATGTCGAGCACTAGGTAGGGAGGGGACACGTCTCAGGCGAGCATCTGCGGGCCGGGGGATTCGGTCAAGCCCTGACGCCAGACTGGTATTTCCGCAGTTTTCCCGGTATTTACGGACACTTGACACACCCTCAACGGACGTGGTCACGTGACCTACACTTGCAGCGTCAGGATCGAAGCGGTAACGCCCCGCCGGTCGACGGGCGGAACTTCCGGCCCGATTGCCCCTCCCTGGTAGGCGGAGGTTCCCCACCTACCAACGACTGAATGGCCCGGAACACGCTCGTCATAAACTGCGACCTCTGCGAAATCCGCGTCTGTCTCATCGAGGACGGCGTGATTGCCGAGCTCCAACTCGAGCGTGCGTCCTCCCGCAGCCCGGTTGGAAACATCGTACTCGGCAAGGTCACACGCGTCCTTCCGGGAATGCAGGCCGCGTTCATCGACGTCGGCATGGAGCGCGCGGCGTTCCTCCACGTCGAGGATCTGATACGCCCGGATGATTTCGAGGCGTACCTCTCCGGCGGCGCTCGAGAGGACGCGGAAACGGTAGAGCGCGGTGCGCGGGGCGGGCGCACCAGCCTCGACGACGAGAACGGTGCCGAGGCCGACGACGACGAGGACGACGACGACGAGGACGATGAAGAGACCGAAGACGAAGAGGTCGACGACTCCGAAGACGAAGAGGTCGACGACTCCGAAGACGAAGAGGCCGACGACTCCGAAAACGAAGAGGCCGACGACTCCGAAGACGAAGACGCCGACGACTCCGAGGACGAAGACGCCGACGACTCCGCGGACGAAGAGGTCGACGACTCCGCGGACGAAGAGGTCGACGACTCCGCGGACGAGGACGGCGACGACTCCGCGGACGATGCTCCCGGTGAGTTGACCGCGACACCGGTGGATGCGGAGAGCTCCGGTGAGCCAGCAGAGCCGGACGCCGACGCGGCAGAAGGCGCCAAGCCTCCCCCGGGCGGCCCAGAGACGAAGCCGGCGGTGGACGAGGACGCGGAAGCGAGTGTGGTCGCCACCAGCGCTGACGACGCCGAGCCCCCAGCCCAGCCGGGAGACGAGGCGGACGACGCAGGCGCCGCGAACGCGGCCGAGCCCGACCTCGCAACCGTATCGACCACAGCCAAGGCGACCGGACGAGGACGACGGCGAGCGCGGTCGCCCGCCTCCGCCTCTGGTGGCGACAACGCTGACACCGCCAACGCCGGTGCGGCCGCGAAGGAAGAGGACCGACGCGCACGCGGTCGCGGTCGTCGCCGGCGGCGCGCCCGCAAGAACGGGCCGGTCGAGGCACGGGGCGAGAGCCGAGGCGGCAAGCGGGGGCGGAGCAATCCAGAGCCAGCTGGGCGTGGCAACCGACGGCGTCAGAAGGGAAGAGACGGGCGCCGCAACCACAACCACAACCGAGTCTCTCGATCCGTGCCGATCACCGAGGTGGTGAAGGAAGGTGACGAGGTCATCGTTCAGATCTCCAAGGAGCCCATCGGCACCAAGGGGGCGCGCGTGACCAGTCACGTCTCGCTGCCCGGGCGCTACGCCGTCTACCTGCCCACGGTGGAGCACGTCGGCATCTCGAAGCGCATCGGGTCGATGCGGGAACGCATGCGGCTCCGCAAGGTCATCGAGCCGATGAAGCCCGAGAAGGGCGGCCTCATCGTCCGCACCGTGGCCGAGGGCCTCACCAAGAAGTCGCTGAAGACGGATGTGGGCTACCTGATCCGCCTGTGGGACGACGTCTCACGGCGACGTGAGAACGCCAAGGCTCCCACCATCCTGTATTCCGAGCTCGATCTGGTCCTCAAGACGGCACGTGATCTGTTCACCGACGAGATCGAGAAGATCGTCATCGACGACCGGGAGCAATACGCCCGCCTGGTACGATTCGTCGAAATGTTTCTCCCAGACCGCGTCAAGGACGTGGAGCTCTACCAGGGGTCCGAGCCCATCTTCGATGCGTACGGAATCGAGGACGAGATTGGCCGCGCCCTCAGCCGCAAGGTTCCCTTGCCCAGCGGCGGCTATCTGGTCATCGACCAGGCCGAAGCGCTGGCCGCGATCGACGTCAACACTGGCCGATATGTGGGCAAGGGCAGCAAGGATCTGGAGGAGACGGCGCTGAAGACCAACCTCGAGGCCGTCGATGAAATCGCGTACCAGCTCCGCTTCCGAAACATCGGCGGCCTGGTCATCCTCGATCTCATCGACATGGAGGAGCTCCCCAACCGCGAGAAGGTCTGGCGCGCCCTGGAACAGCGCTTGGCCAAGGACAAGGCCAAGACGACGCTGAATCGGATCAGCGACCTGGGCTTGATCGAGATGACGCGCAAGCGGACTCGGGAAAGCCTGAGCCGAACCATGCACGAGCCCTGTTTCTACTGCGACGGGACCGGGCAGATCATGTCGCGTCATACCATCGCGTACGAAATCCTCAGGCAGATTCGACGCGAGCGCGAGTCGCTGCCGGGCTACTCCGTGGTGGTGAACGCACACCCCGCCATCGTGGACTTGATGAAGAATGAAGAGCGGGAGGCCGTGGCCGAAGCCGAACGGCGCTACCTGCGCCGGATCGAGTTCAATCCGCGCCGCGAGTATCACATCGAACAGTTCGATCTGCAGGGGAGGTAGCGATGGAGAGCGGGCGTCAGGAGGATCGCGTTACCATCAACAAAGAATTCGACTCCTTCGACCAGTTCATCCAAGAATACGTTACGAACATCTCCCGCACCGGAGTCTTCATCAAGACCAAGACCCCTCTTCCTATCGGAACCGAGGTGAACTTGCGCTTCACGGTGGTGATGGACGCCATCGAGGCCATCGACGGAATTGGTGAGGTGGTCCGGGTGGAATCTGACCCCGCGGGCATGGGGGTGGTCTTCAAGCAACTGACCGACTACTCGCAGCGGCTGGTCGAGAAGCTGCTGACGCACCAGGGCTCACGCTGAGCCGGGCCGGCGCACCGCGTCCGCAAGCAGGGGAGGCCGTGAAGCGAGGGATTGCGTTCGGACTGGGCTGGCTGTTGTTCCTGCTCGTGCTGAGTGTGCCGACGCCCTCGGGCATGTCCGGCGCGGCGCAGCGGGTGGCGGCGACGGTGACGTTGATGAGCGTTTGGTGGATCGGGGAAGCGCTCCCCCTGGCCGCCACGGCGCTGGTGCCGCTCGTGCTCTTTCCCGTCCTGGGGGTGACGGGCGTCAAGCAGGTCGCGAGCAGCTACGCCGAACATCTGATCTTCCTCTTCCTCGGTGGCTTTCTGATCGCTGCGGCCATCCAGAAGTGGGGACTGCACCAGCGTATCGCCCTGTGGGTGCTGCGGGCCGTGGGGACCCAACCCGCTCGCGTGGTGCTCGGCTTCATGCTGGCGACGGCAGTTCTTTCCATGTGGATTTCGAATACTGCCACGGCGATGATGATGTACCCCATCGCGATGGCGGTGGTGGATGCGCTGTCGGGTACGCTGCCGCCGGAGCTCCAGCCCGAGGAGCGCGAGCGCATCCGGAGGAGCTTTGGCCTGGTGGTGATGCTGGCCGTGGCCTACTCGGCCAGTATCGGTGGAGTCGGGACGCTGGTTGGCACGCCCCCCAACGTGGTGCTGGCCGGGCAGTATGCGACGCTCTTTCCGGAGGCTCCGCCCCTCACCTTTCTCTCCTGGATGCTGCTGGCGCTGCCCGTGGTGGCGCTGATGCTCCCGGTGGCCTGGCTCTACCTGATCCACTTCGCCGCCCCGGTGCGCATCCGCGAGGTCGCCCGGCAGCTGCGTCCGGAGCTGCTCGAGCAGCGCGGGTTCTCGTCAGACTCCAAGCTCCGGGGGCCGGAGCTCACCGTCCTCGTCGTGTTCGTGCTGACGGCGTTGCTCTGGGTGTTCCGCGCCGACATCGAGCTCGGTCCGGTGCGCGTCCCCGGTTGGTCCCGCTGGCTACCGAATCCCGGATTCGTGACCGACGCCTCGGTCGCCATCGGCATGGGGCTGGTGCTGTTTGCGATACCCGTTGACCGGAAGTTCAATCGCTTCGTGCTGGACTGGAGCGCAACCAAGGATCTGCCCTGGGGAGTGCTCCTGCTGTTCGGTGGCGGGTTCGCCATCGCGCGCGGCATGTCGGACTCGGGACTGTCGAACTGGATTGGAGACCGCCTGGGTGGGCTCGCATCCCTCCCGGCGCCGGTGGTCGTGGTGATCTGCTGCGCGGTCGTCATGCTGCTCACCGAGGTCACCAGCAACACGGCAGTGGCGGCCATGATGCTGCCGATCGTGGCGTCGCTGGCGGGACGTCTCGACGTTCCACCGCTCCTGGTCATGCTGCCGACGACCCTCGCGGCCTCGTTCGCCTTCGTGCTGCCCGTGGCCACGCCTCCCAACGCGATCGTGATGGGTAGCGGCTGGGTAACCATTCCGCAGATGGCGCGGACGGGGCTGATGCTGGACCTGATTGGCCTGGTCATCATCGTGGGCGTCGCGCTGGGGCTCGGCCCTCTGCTCCTCTGAGGTCCGTCCGCTGGGCCTCTGGTCCACGCCCGGATCGCCCGTGGCACGCGCTCGCCGGCCCCTCGCGTGACCTTGCGTCGATGTCCAGTCCCCGATAGCCGATGGTAACTTAGCGCAACTACTGCATTTTATGCTCTGTTCGAGGAATGCGCGCCAGGGTCTCAATCCTTGGACACGACTGGCCGTACGTGCTTCACGATGAGACCGGTCCCCATCATCCCAGCCCGAGGCAACGGCATGAGCAGCAACACCGCGACCCCCGGAGCCGACGCTTTGGAAAGCCAGGCCTCCTGGCGTGCGATCCGACCACTGCTCGATGCCCTGGACGAGGCCGTGTACGTCGTGGACCGGGACCGACGCATCCTCTACTGGAACGCTTCCGCCGAGGCGCTCACCGGCCATGCGCCCCACGAGGTCACGGGCACGGCGTGCCACGACAACCTCCTGCAACACGTCGACGCGCAGGACCGACGAATGTGCGAGGGGCACTGTCCGCTACACGCAACCCTGTGCGACGGGAAGTCCCGACGCGAACAGATCTTCCTGCAACACAAGGCGGGACACCGCATCCCGGTGTCCACGCGGGTGATCCCACTGATGAACGACCGCGGCGAGTTGTTTGCGGCGGCCGAGATCTTCAGACCGGTCAGCGTGAGCAGCAGCGGCAGCCGCGATCTGGCCGAGGCACGGCGCATGGCGTTCGAGGACGCCCTGACCGGGCTCCCCAACCGGCGCGCCGCCGAGCAAGAGCTGATGAGTCGACTGTACGAGCTGCAAACGCAGGGCGCGCCATTGGCGCTGCTCATGCTCGACCTGGACCGGTTCAAGCGCATCAACGACCAGTACGGCCACGCCGCGGGTGACGCCGCGCTGAAGGTCGTGGCGGACAGCCTGGCCGCGGGTGTGCGGGCGCCGGACGTGGTGGCTCGTTGGGGAGGAGAAGAGTTCTTGGTGCTACTCTCGGGCATGAGCGAGGCGGGCGTGCGCAGCGTGGCCGAGCGCTTGCGGGTGCTCGTGCGCCGGTCGCGGATTCGCCTGACCGAAGGAGACTGTCGCGTGACCGTCTCGGTCGGAGCTACGCTGGCCCTCGCGTCCGACACGCCCATGAGTGTGGTCGCTCGCGCAGACGACTCGATGTATGCGGCCAAGCGCGACGGCGGGGACCGGGTGACGTTTGCGCCCGTTCCCGTTCAGCCGTCTTCTCCGTGCGTCCCGTCCGAGAGCCGCCTGCCCACTTTGCCGTCCCTGGGGGCGGTCCGAGAGAAGTAGTCGGGGGCAGTGCTCGGGCCACGCCGGCGGACGAGCTGCCGGCTCGGCCTGAGCCGCACGGCAGCAGGGGAGATTTTTGTCCCCCCTTGGAGCCCCTTTGGGGCCGTTCCCGACGATTCTCTTCCGGCGCAAACATGACCCGTGATCGACATTGCCGTTCACTGGCATTTAGGAGTGGTCAGTTGGGGCGGGATCCGGCGGATCCGGGTGGTGTTCCTTCCCCTGGCTAGCCAGAAAAGAAAAATCCAGTATTGTTGCTGGAGGAGGTCCTCATGAGCGCAGGGGCCAGACGTGTATCGTTCGTGTTCCCCATTCTGGCGTGCATCGCCGCAGCCGCGTGCAGCGATCCGCCGCACGTGCTTCGGACCGAGCAGCCGAGCGAGCTCGACCCCGATGCCGGCGAGGACGCCGGAGACGAGACGGACGCCGATGCGGGTCCAGTCATCGAAATCCCCGACGCTGGCGACGCTGAGGTTGACGCCCAGGATCCCTGCGAGAGTGACAACCCGCCTCCCGAGTGCAACCCGGACCCGGACGCCCCCGCCTGTGGTGATGGCGTGGTCAACCAGCCGAGCGAGGTCTGCGACGACGGCAACGGCATCCCCGGGGATGGCTGCACCGGTGCCTGCCTGGTGGAGCCTTATTACGAATGCGAGCCGGCAGGCGGGCCATGCTGGTCCACGATCGCGTGCGGAAACCTCACGCTCGAGCCGGAAGAGGTCTGCGATGATGGCAACGCGGTCGACGGGGACGGTTGTTCCGCGGACTGTCGGACCATCGAATTGTGTTTCACGTGCCCAACGAGTGAAGCGACTGGCGTGCCGCGTCCAGCGGCTGGCGCGTGCTGGTCGACGGCGGTCTGCGGTGACTCGGCCCTCACGTCGGACACGACGGACCAGGGCGCGGTGGTCGCCTGCGAAGTCTGCGATGACGGCAACGCGGTGGGCGGCGACGGCTGCTCCGCGGACTGCCAAGTTGTGGAGCTGGGCTACACCTGCAGCCCGCCCGGCCAGCCCTGCGAGCCCGTGCCCGCCTGCGGCGACAGTATCCTCAACGGATCCGAACGCTGCGACGACGGCAACCTGATTGCCGGCGACGGCTGCAGCGACACCTGCACGCTGGAGCCGTACTACGTCTGCCCCACCCCCGGGCAGCCCTGCCAGTACACGGTCGTCTGTGGGAACGGCCTCGTCCGCGACGCCGAGACCTGCGACGATGGCAACCTCGTCGCCGGCGACGGCTGCAGCGACACCTGCACGCTGGAGCCGGGCTACGCGTGCCCGGTGCCTGGAATGCGCTGCGTCGCAGCCGAGTGCGGTGACGGCCTGATCGTGGGCGCGGAGAAGTGCGAGCCTGCAACGACCGACCCTCCGGAGGCCTGTGCGAGCGACTGCAGCATTGCGGACGGGTATGCGTGCGAGCCCGACGGCGCCACTGGCGGGCTCCATTGCGTCGTCCCCAGCTGCAACAACGACGGCACCGTGGATCTGGGCGAGGCCTGCGACGACGGCAACAACAACATGGGGGACGGGTGCACGCCGCTCTGCCAGCTCGAGCCAAACTGCGACGCTGGGGCGTGTACCTCGGCCTGCGGTGACGGCATCAAATTCTCCTCTGAGGCGTGCGACGATGGCAACACGGTTGCTGGCGACGGTTGTTCCCCCACGTGCACGATCGAAGACGGGTACGCGTGCGACCTCATCACCGCGGATGAGCCCGATTCCATCAGCATCCCCGTTGTGTTCCGCGACTTCGACGACACGCACCTCGACATGGAGTTCGAGGGTGCCGAACCCAGGGGGCTCGAAGACGGCGAGGACGGTGAGATGCAGATCGTCCGCGATACCCTCGGGACGGCCGCCGACGGTGTGCTGGACAACAAGCCCGTCTACTTCGATCCCACCTGCGAGCCCGCGTTGACGCCCGACGACGTGGACTGGGACTGGGGCGACAAGTGCACGGTCACGACCTATGGCGCGGCCGAGTTCGCCCAGTGGTTCGTGGACACCCCGGGCGTGAACGTGACCGTGGTCAAGGAGCTCGTGCTGACGCGCACCGGCGCCAACCAGTACGAATTCGACAGCCGTACCCAGCTCATCGACGGCACCGAGCCCGCGACCGCACCCGACGGGTTCTTCCCCCTCGACGAGCTCGGCCTGACCGGACAATCCTGCGGATCGTCCGAGATCGATCACAATTTCCACTTCACCAGCGAGGTCCGCTACTGGTTCGAGTACCACTCCACCGATACGCCCTCACTCACGTTCAGCGGCGACGACGACGTGTGGGTCTACGTGAATGGCCACCTGGCGCTGGACATCGGCGGCATCCATGCGCGCGTGGAGAAGTCGTTCACCATCGACGCCACCAACGCCACGGCCTGGGGCCTCGAGGACGGCAACATCTACGAAATCGTGGTCTTCCAGGCCGAGCGCAACCAGTGTGCGTCGAACTACTGGCTCACCCTGGGCGGCTTCCTCGTGACCAGCTCCACCTGCGGGCCCAATTGCGGTGACGGTTTCGTCACTCCCAACGAGCAGTGTGACGACGGTGCGGAAAACAACACGGGCGAGTACGGAGCGTGCAACCCCGACTGCACGCTCGGCCCGCGCTGCGGCGACGCCATTGTGAACGGCACCGAGCTCTGCGACGACGGCATCAACCTGGGCACGTACAACAGCGGCCAGTGCGCGGCCGGATGCGTCCTGGCGCCGAGCTGTGGCGACGGCACTGTAAGCCCCGAGTTTGGCGAGGAGTG
>CAZSVU010000011.1:0-27663 GCA_964610275.1 uncultured Polyangiaceae bacterium
CGCAGATGCGCTTCGCCATCCGCGAGGGTGGCCGAACCGTGGGCGCTGGAGTGGTGACCGAGATCATCGAGTGAGCATGATGGTGCGCTGGTGGCCCCAGCCGCCAGCGCCGTGAGACTGTGAAAGGCTGAGGCTCAAATGGCTGACGCAACCAAGATTCGAATTCGCCTGAAGGCGTTCGACCACCAGTTGCTGGACAAGTCCACGACCGACATCGTCGAGACGGCCCGGCGGACTGGTGCGCGGGTGGCGGGACCTATTCCGCTCCCGACTTCGATTCGCCGCTACACCGTGTTGCGGGGACCGCACGTCGACAAGAAGTCGCGCGAGCAATTCGAAGTGCGTACCCACAAACGAGTTATCGACATTCTGGAGCCCACGCCCCAGACGCTCGAAGCGCTGATGAAGCTCGACCTGTCCGCCGGTGTGGACGTCGAGATCAAGAGCTAGGAGGCGCCGATGGCAAAGGTCGACGTTTACAACCTCAAGCGAGAGAAGGTCGGCGAGATCGAGCTTGCCGACGAGGTCTTCGCTGCCGACGTCAAGGAACATCTGTTCCACGAGGTGGTGACGGCCCAACTCGCGTCGCGCCGTGCCGGAACGCGGGCTGGCAAGGAACGCGCCGCGGTTCGGGGCTCGAGCAGCAAGATGTATCGCCAGAAGGGCACTGGGCGTGCTCGGCACGGCACGATTCGCGCTCCCATCTTCGTGGGGGGTGGCCGGGCTCACCCGCCGAAACCACAGGACTGGAGCACGCGTCCACCGCGGCGGGTCCGCATCGGAGCACTGCGCAGCGCGCTCAGCCTATTGGTCAAAGAAGGACGGATGACGGTGGTCGAAAACATCGACCTGCCCGAAATCAAGACCAAGAACCTCGCCAGCGTGCTGGTTCAGCTGCAGGCGGGCGAGAAGACCCTGGTGGTGGACAGCAAAGGCAACGAGAACCTCCGACTCTCCATCCGCAACCTGCAGGACAAGCAGTTCCTCCCCCCCGAGGGGGTGAACGTGTACGACCTGCTCCGCCACGAGCACCTGGTGGTGTCCCGGGATGCCGCCAAGGCGCTGGAGGCGCGCTGCCTGGGAGGCAAGTCATGACGCCAGAGCAGATCATCAAGCGCCCGATCGCGTTGACCGAGAAGGCGGCGCGTCTCCGGGAGAGCCACCAGGTCGTGTTCGAGGTCGATCGACGTGCGAACAAGATCCAGATCCGCGAAGCGGTGGAAGCCATGTTCGACGTCAAGGTGACGGACGTGAACACGTTGGTACAACGCGGCAAACCCAAGCGGCTGGGACGGCGGATGCTGAAGCGTCCCAACTGGAAGAAGGCGGTCGTCACGCTCCGTGAGGGCGACGACATCCAGTTCTTCGACGAGTCTGAGGAATAGCGATGGCCATTCGACAATCGAAGCCCACCTCACCCGGGCGCAGGTTCTACATGGTCAGCGACTTTGAGGAGCTGACCACCGACCAACCCTACAAGAAGCTCTTGCGGCCCAAGGCGTGTACCGGTGGCCGCAACAACCTGGGCCGCACCACCACGCGGTTTCGCGGTGGCGGGCACAAGCGCCGCTACCGGGTGCTCGACTATCGACGCGACAAGATCGGCGTGCCGGCGAAGGTCGCGGAGATCGAGTACGACCCGAATCGGACGGCCCGCATCGCATTGCTGCACTACGCGGATGGCGAGAAGCGCTACATTCTGGCGCCGGATGGCCTGAAGCAGGGCGACCAGATCATCTCCAGCCGCACTGCGGACATCCGCCCTGGAAACAGCCTGCGGTTGAACGAGATTCCGACCGGTACCGCCATTCACAACATCGAGCTTCGCCAGGGCAAGGGTGGTCAGTTGGCCCGCTCGGCTGGGGTCTCGGCAACTCTGATGGCGAAAGAGGGCAAGTACGCCCAGGTGAAGCTGCCGAGCGGCGAGGTCCGCAAGGTCTTGCTCGTCTGTCGCGCCACGGTGGGGACGGTCTCCAACGCTCAGCATCAGAACATCAGCATGGGCAAGGCCGGTCGCAGTCGGTGGCTGGGACGACGACCCCACAACCGTGGCGTTACCATGAACCCCGTCGACCACCCGATGGGCGGCGGTGAAGGCCGCACCAGTGGTGGGCGGCAGCCTTGTTCCCCTTGGGGTACCCTGGCCAAGGGCCTGAAGACGCGGAACAACAAGCGCACTGATTCGATGATCGTGAAGCGGCGGAAGAAGAAGTAGCCATGGCGCGCAGTATCAAAAAGGGACCGTTCATCGACGGTCATTTGGCGAGAAAGATCGAAGAGGCCCAATCGGCCGGCTCCAAGAAGGTCATCAAGACCTGGTCACGGCGCTCGACCATCTTCCCGGAAGCCGTCGGGCTCACCTTTGCGGTCCACAATGGCCGCAAGTTCGTGCCTGTGTACGTCACGGAGAACATGGTGGGGCACAAGTTCGGCGAGTTCGCGCCGACTCGGACCTTCCACGGGCACGCCGGCGACAAGAAGGGCAAGGGCGGCAAGGGCGGACGCTAGCGCGTCCGCTTTTGTGTCCATGCGGCGAGACACCCAGGCTCAGTGGAGCCCGGGTGTCGTGTCGCGTGGAAATTGGATTGGACCCTCGATTCGCGCCTGAGCGTGTGCGCCACTGCACGGATCGTCACAAAAGCTGCCCCCGTCGCGGCCGGCCGGTACGATTGCAGCCGTGACCCGATGGCCCGCGGCCGCCCAGACCGGAGCCAGTGAGCGGAAGGCGAGCATTCGTCTGCTGACGGACCGGGTGCACTACGAGGACGTGATTCTGGGCGCTCTCTCCGGGGCCCGGGTTTCCGTCTGGATCAGCACGGCCAACCTCAAGGAAGTGATGATCGAGGCTCCGATCGGCAGTGCGGCTCGCGCCCGCGACCGGTACCTGTCCATCACCGAGCGGTTTCTCGAGTTGGTGCGGCGCGGGGTGGAGGTGCGCATCCTGCACGCCAGCGCCCCGTCGCGACCGCTGCGTCAAGCGCTCGGCCGGCGCCCCGAGCTCGCTCCGCCTGCGTTCGAGCTGCGGCAGTGTCCGCGGGTACACATGAAGGTGATCGCCGTGGATGGTGGCTACTTGTACCTCGGCAGCGCGAACTTCACCGGGGCAGGCCTCGGCGCCAAGGGGGACGCGCGCCGCAACTTCGAGCTCGGCATCTGCACGGACGACGACTGGATGCTGGACGCGGTGCAGGCGCGCTACGAACGGATCTGGTCTGGCGGCGAGTGTGCGGGCTGCCGGCTCAAGGCCGAGTGCGGTGCCCCGCTGGCTGATGAGTAGCTTGCACTACTCGGTTGTGCTGGGTTCGAAGTCCGCGCAGGGGTCGTTCGTGCAGACACCGTTGCCGCACTGATAGCTGAAGCATTGCTCATCATCCTGACACGCGCCGCCGGTGTGCTGCATCTCCACGCAGACGCCATCGACACACTGGTTGAACAGCGCGCACTCGGGTTCGAGCGGCGGGGCGACAGCGCACGCCTCGCCCGTGGTGGGCGCTGACCGACAAGTCCCGGTGAGCTCGGCCGGATCACCGCTCACGTCGCAGTACTGTCCGGTGGGGCAGGAGGGGGGGTAGGAAGCTTGGCAGGGTCCGTTCGTCGTCGCGACCTGACCGGAGCAAATGCCCACGCCCAGCTCGCTACCGTCGTACACGCAGCGCAGGCCGGATCCGCAGAACTGACCGTCGTAGACGGCGCACGCCTCGCCCTCGCCCAGGTCATACCGCATCACGTATTCGACGCAGCGCAACGGGGCCGCCGGGTCCGCCTCATCCGCGGTGCAGCGCGCGTTCTCGCCACACATCAGGTCGGTACCATTGCACTCTGCTCCCAGCGGCTGCGGCGCGACACACTGCCCGGCGAAGTAGGCGCATACCAAGCCCCCTGCGCAGTGCTGATCGGAGTCGCAATAGCCGTCGGCAGCGCTCAGTGGGGCGCACAGCCCCGGACAGGCCGCGTCGATGCGGCAGAACGCCTCACCCTGGCACTCTTCGCCGCGCGTGCAGGCACCGCCCGTCGGCACCAGGCCTTCATACATGGCCTCACATTCTTCCGGCCCCTCGGAGGACGGTGCATCACAGAGCATGGTGACCGCCTGATTCAGGCACGCGCGTGCCAGATCGCCGTGGTAGGCGATCCGCCCCTCCTCGACGGCTGCAGCATAAGCGTCGTTGAATACTGCCTGATACATCGCCCTCAGGTACGGCTCGCAGTCGTCACCATAGGGGTAGTAGGCGCTGAATGTGGCATCGCAATCATCCAAGATGCGGCAGACGGTTCGCGCATACTCCGCCGGAAGGTCCTCGAAGGCGATCGGTCCCGACCCCGTGCTCGCTCCGGAATCGCTCTTCGTGCCGCCCCCGCAGGCCACCGCCGCCAGCAGTGCCACAGCGCTCCAGGTCCCCCAGTGACCCAGCCTGCGAACCGTCATTTCGTGCCACCTCCCGCTGTGCCGATGTACGGCAGTGGCGCACGCGAGCTTCCTCGCGCGCGCGCACGCCTTGCCCACGGAGCCTCCTATCATGCGCGAAGCGTACCGCCAAAACCGGTTCTGGGCGAGCACCCGGCTGCGCAGGTTGGGGTGGAGCAGAAGATGCTGGTTCTTTCAGAAGCTCTGACGAGCTGTGGCGCTTCTAGTTGGGAAGCAGCAGGGGTGGACGTCAGTTGAAACGGAAGCCCGGGAGCGTTGCTCCCGGGCTGATCCTGGTGACCGAGGCTCGCGAGCTTCGCTCGCGAGCTAGTCGCACCCGATCCCGGCTTCGGCGTCCTTGAGTTGTTCGAGGCAGTCGCCCGTCGAATCCGCAGCGCGGATTTCTTCGTAGCAACTCTCGATCGACGCGATGGTCTCGTCCGACCAGAGGACGAGGATGTTCGCGCAACCGTCGCAATCGATCCTGCCGCACGCTGCGGTTGCTTCGGTGGACGCACACGCTTGCGCCGTGACCGAGTCCTGGCAGGCGACCACGGCGTCGTCATACGCCGTGCTGCACTCGGCCGGCGAGATCTCGTTCACGCAGTTGTAGAACGCCTCGGCGATCCCCTGACGACCGTCGGTGGCCAGGCTGATGCAGAGATCGATCCCGTAGAGGACTAGCCCGTCCGCAGCGCCGCCGGCGCCGCCGGCGCCACCAGCCCCACCAGCATCCGAGCACAGGATGCCGTCGCCCGGCAGAGCGTTGCAGTTGAACCCGCCGTTGGCGCTGTCACCGAGGCATGCGGGCGCACCGGCAACGCCGCCTGCGCCAGCGGTCGAAGTGCCGCCGGCAGCGCCACCGGCCGCGGGAGCAGCCCCGGCTGCGCCCCCGGTTTCCTCGGCCCCGGCTGCGCCCCCGGCTTCCTCGGCACCGGCTGCGCCCCCGGTCTCCTCGGCACCGGCTGCGCCCCCGGACGCCGGCGTGGCGCCGCCGTCGCCGCCCGCGGCTGGTGTGGCTCCCGCAGCCCCCGCCGTCGGGGCAACCCCACCCTCGCCACCGCTCTCGCTCGTGCCCCCGACTCCGTCATCTGAAGTGCCGGCAGCGCCACCGGTCGCGGCGCTCGACGAGCCGCCCTCGGGGTGATCCGCCATGCTCCCGTCGTCGTCCTCGACCACACATCCCGACCCGACGGTGAGCGACCCGACGAGGACGGCGGCCAAACCAAACAAGTGACTTCTGTGGATACGCATCTTTGAAAAGCCTCCCTAGTTCTAAAACGCAGTGCGCACCCGTTGGCCGCACGGTGCTGTTGGGACGTCTGACGAGCGACCCGGGCAGATGGTTCACTCGGAATCGAGCTGGCCGGGCCCGGGCGTTTGCCCCTGAAGAATGGCGTCCAGCATACGGGAAGCAGAGGGCGGGCCACCACCCGCCACGGGCCAACCTGGAGCAGCACAAGTACCGACCCAACGGCCGGCCCTGTTCTGCTGAGCATAAATTCAGCATTGGGAGCGCGAGGTTCGTCCGCCCCAGTGCTTGCGTAGTCCCGAGAGCTTTGCTACCTAGCCGGTCCCTTCATCGACACCCCCGGGCAGGTCGCCTGGTGGGGTCGACACCCGCTCCACCGTGGCGGCACGCAGGGACGGACCCTACGTGGCCGCGCTACCGGGGCCCAAGCTGCCAGGGTGACGGATGTCGGGGTCAGCAGCGCTGCCCCGGGGGACGACAAGTCCTAACCCAAGGAAACTGTCGACATGATCAGCCAGGCATACGCGAACTTCAGTAGGATCAGTCCGCGCAAAGCGAGAATCGTCGCCGATCTAGTTCGCGGACGTGACGCCGGTGAGGCGATCCAGCTCTTGGACTTCACGCCCAAGGCAGGTGCCCCCGTCATCAAGAAGTTGATTGTCAGCGCGATGGCCAACGCTCGGGACAAGAACCCGAGCGTCGATGTCGACCGCCTGTACGTCAGCAAGGCGACGGTCGACCGCGGGCCCAACATGCACATGCGCCGGTGGCGGCCGCGCGCGCAGGGCCGCGCCACACGAGTCGTCAAGGGAATCAGCCACATCCACATCGAGCTCGACGAGCGCTCATAGAGCGGCGCATCGCGGAGATCTTGCGAACATGGGACAAAAGACGCATCCGTATGGGTTCCGGCTGGGCGTCATCAAGACGTGGACCAGCAAGTGGTACGAGGACAAGCACTACCAGCAGTGGCTGCACGAGGACTTGCGCATCAAGCGGGCGGTCAAGCAGTACCTCTACAACGCGAACGTCGCGAGCGTCGAGGTCGAGCGCGCTGCCAACAAGGCCAAGGTCATCGTGTTCACCGCTCGGCCGGGCATGGTGATTGGCAAGGGTGGCAAGGGGATTGAGATTCTCAAGAGCGGCAACCTCGATTCTGCGGTCAAGGGCGAGGCCAAGTTCCCCGGTGTCCAGTCCTTCACCAAGAACGAGGTGTTCATCGACGTTCAAGAGGTGCGCAAGGCCGAGACCAATGCTCAGCTCGTGGCCGAGAACATCGCCACTCAGCTCGAGCGCCGCATCGCATTCCGTCGCGCCATGAAGAAGGCGCTTTCGACGGCCATGAAGTTTGGCGCCAAGGGGGTCCGCATCCGCTGCGCGGGCCGACTGGGCGGCGCGGAAATGGGTCGAGTGGAGACCTACCGCGAAGGTCGCGTTCCGCTGCACACGCTGCGGGCAGACGTCGATTTCGGTTTGGCCGAGGCCCGGTGCACCTACGGCACCATTGGCGTGAAGGTTTGGATTTTCAAGGGCGAGGTGCTTCAGCGCAAGGCTCGCCGCATCCCCGAGTAGTCCCATGCTGAGTCCAAAGCGAACCAAGCACCGCAAGGTCCAGACCGGCAAGATGCGCGGACTGGCGCAGCGCGGTTGCAACGTCGATTTCGGTGACTATGCCCTGCAGGCCGTGGGGCGAAGCTGGATCACCGCCCGTCAGATCGAAGCCAGCCGCATGGCCATTCAGCGGCACGTCAAGCGATCCGGAAAGCTCTGGATTCGCATCTTTCCGGACAAGCCCATCACCAAGAAGCCTCTCGAGGTTCGCATGGGCAGCGGCAAGGGCAGCGTCGAGGGCTGGGTCGCCGTCGTGAAGCCCGGGAAGGTGCTGTTCGAGATTTCCGGGGTCACCGAAGAGATGGCGCGCGCCGCGTTTCGTCTGGCTTCGGCCAAGCTTCCCATCGAGACCCGGTTCCTGGCACGAGGAGCTCTCTGATGAAGGCCAAGGAACTGCGTGAGCGCTCGACCGAGGATCTGGTGGAACTGCGCGCCATGATGAAGAAGGACCTCTTCGGCTACCGGATGCGCAATCACATCGGCCAACTCGACGACAACAGCCTCATCCAAAAATCGCGCCGTGACATCGCCCGCGTCGAGCACATTCTGCACGAACGCGCCACTGCTGCCGCCGAGAGCAAGGCGGCGGCCGACGGAGGAAACGAGTAATGAGTTCCGAAGCCTCGCAGACCTCTGCCGCCCAGGACGTGCCTGAGCGTCGCCGCGCTCATCGACGGCGTCTGATCGGCCGCGTTCGTAGCGACAAGATGGACAAGACCGTGGTGGTGGAGACGGTTCGGGTCAAGCTCCACCCCGTGTACAAGAAGTACGTCCGCGTGCGGAACCGCTACAAGGCGCACGACGAGAAGAACGAATGCCGCGCGGGAGACCGGGTCGAGATTGCCGAGCATCGGCCGCTCTCCCGCGACAAGCGTTGGATTGTGGTGCGCGTGATTGATCGCGCCGTGCAGGAGTAGCTGAGATGATCCAGGCCCTGTCAGTCCTCGCTGTCGCCGACAACTCCGGAGCGAAGGTCGTCCAGTGCGTGAAGGTGCTGGGAGGCTCGCGCCGGCGGTACGCGCGGCTGGGGGACGTCATCACCGTGAGCGTCAAAGAAGCCTTGCCCAACAGCAAGGTGAAGAAGGGTACGCTGCAGAAAGCAGTGGTGGTGCGCACCCGCCAGAGCCAGCGCCGCCCGGACGGTAGCTACATCAAGTTCGACGACAACAGCGCCGTTCTGATCAATCCCCAACGCGAACCGTTGGGTACCCGGATCTTCGGGCCCGTCGCCCGTGAGCTCCGCGGCAAGCGTTTCATGAAGATCGTTTCACTGGCTCCGGAGGTGCTGTGATGCGCCGGTTGCAGGTTGGAGACGACGTCCTCGTCATTCGCGGCAATCATAAGGGCAAGCGCGGCAAGGTGACACGCGTCCTGCCCGAGAAGAACGCCGTGGTGGTCGAGGGAGTGAACACCGTCAAGCGTCACCTCCGCTCCACGCCACAACGGCCCGGGGGGATCCTCGAGGTCGAGGCGCCCATCCATGCCAGCAAGGTCATGCCGATCGATCCCGAGACGGGAAAGCGCACTCGGGTCCGCTGCAAGGTAGAAGGCGACACGAAGGTGCGGGTCGCCACTCGTAGCGGTGCCGTGATCGCACGCAGGGTTGAGTCATGAGTAAGGCCGAGAAGAAAGAAAAGGCGCCGAAGGGTGCAAAAGCCGCGAAGGGCGGCAAGGCCGACGCGAGTGCCAAGGCGGCTGAGGACACTGCCGCGGCGGAAGCCGAGGCACCCGAAGAGCGTGTCGAACCGCGACTTCGCGTGAAGTACCAGCAGGAGGTCGCCCCCGCTCTGATGAAGCGGTTTGGCTACAAGAACTCGATGCAGGTGCCTCGCCTGGACAAGATCGTGGTGAACGTCGGCTTGGGCGCTGCGGTGCAGAACCCCAAGATTATCGACGGCACCGTGAAGGAATTGACCTCCATCGTGGGGCAGAAGCCCATCGTGACCCGCGCGCGCAAGTCGATTGCCAGCTTCAAGGTGAGGGAGGGCATGCCCATCGGCGTGGCGGTAACCCTACGTCGCGAGCGCATGTGGGAGTTCATGGATCGCTTGGTCAATCTGGCTCTACCGCGCGTGCGCGACTTCCGCGGAGTCAGCCCTCGAGCCTTCGACGGAGCCGGCAACTACACCCTTGGCCTCCGTGAACAAATCGTCTTTCCCGAGATCGACTTCGACAAGGTCGAGCAGATCAAGGGTATGAACATAACCTTCGTGACCACGGCTGGGTCCAACGAGCAGGCCAGAGAGCTGCTCCGTGGGCTTGGTATGCCGTTCAGGAGCTGAAGCGCATGGCACGTGCATCCCAGTGGGCAAAGCTGAACCGACCGCCGAAATTCAGTACGCGGAAAGTCAACCGCTGCCACGTTTGCGGCCGTCCTCGCGCGTTCTACCGCGACTTCAACCTGTGTCGTATCTGCCTGAGGATCCTCGCTCTGCGGGGAGAGCTTCCGGGTGTGACGAAGGCGAGCTGGTGAGGCCATGACGAGCGATCCGATTTCTGATCTGCTGACACGCATCCGCAATGCGGCCTTGGCGCGGCACGAGACCACGCGCGTTCCGGCGAGCAAGGTCAAGGTAGCCATCGCCGAGCTACTCAAGCGCGAGGGATTCGTGCTCGACGTCAACGTGGAGAAGTTGGGCCCCCAGCAGCGTGAAGCCATCGCCATCACGCTCAAGTATGGCCGTGACCGCAAGGCCGCTTTCGAGGGCTTGCGACGGGTTTCTCGTCCGGGCCGTCGCGTCTACGTCGGCTACCGGGACATCCCGCGCGTGCTCAGCGGCCTGGGTGTCACCATTCTGAGCACGTCGCGCGGAATGATGACGGACAAGGACGCACGGCACCACAAGGTGGGCGGCGAGATTGTATGTGAGGTCTGGTGATGAATGCCTCAGCCCCAGCTACGAACGGTGCGGCTGCACGCCAGTCGCGCGTGGGCAAGCGCCCCATCCCCCTCCCCAAGGGAGTCAGCGTCAATCTGAGCGGAACCCGGATTGAAGTGCAGGGGCCCAAGGGGAAGCTTGCGCGTGAGCTGCCGCCCCAGGTATCGCTGAAGCGCGATGGTGACATCTTGACGGTGCTCAGCGACGCCCCCGGTCGCCACGCTCCGCGCCTGCAGGGGCTGGCTCGGGCGCTGGTGGCCGGAATGGTCCACGGTGCTGCCGAAGGCTACACCAGGACGCTCGAGCTCGTGGGCACCGGCTACCGCGCCGAGGTCAACGGCGGGATCGTGAGCATGCAGGTGGGACTCTCACACACTGCCGTCTACAAGCTTCCCGAGGGAGTGGCCGCCGAGGTTCCCAAGGACTCCAAGGGGCAGCAGATCGTCCTCACCTCCGCCAACAAGGAGGCGGTGGGACAGGCAGCCGCCACCATTCGCAGCCTGCGCCCTCCCGAGCCATACGGCGGCAAGGGCATCCGGATGCGCGGCGAAGTGCTCCGCCGCAAGGCGGGCAAGGCGGGCAAGAAGGCCGGCTGAGGGGGAAGGGAGACTTGGTGTCATGAAGACTCAGCATCTGACGGGTAGGAAACGACGCAAGTGTAGGATCCGTAGGCGTGTGACCGGAACGGACGAGCGTCCGCGCCTGACGATCTTCCGGAGTGCCAAGCACATCTACGCACAGGTCATCGACGACGTCGCACGCTGCACTGTGGCATCGGCATCGACGGTGTGCCCCGACTTGCGCGGGACCGTAACGGAAGACTCCAAGACCGGCGCTGCCAAGAAGGTTGGAGCGCTAGTCGCGAAGATCTGCTTGGAGAAGAAGATCGCCAAGGTCGTCTTTGACCGCAATGGATACATGTACCACGGCCGGGTCAAGGCGCTGGCCGATGCCGCCCGCAAGGGAGGGCTCAGTTTCTGATCTGGTCTGATTTGTATCGCCCAATCGGGCGGCCCAGCGCTTACGCTGGGCACTTCGACTTGGGCAGCGCAGGGAACGAAACATGACGTTCGAACATCTGGACGAGGAGAAGCTCAAGGAGCGCGTGATCAACATCAACCGCGTCGCCAAGGTGGTGAAAGGCGGCCGGCGCTTCAGCTTCTCGGCGCTCGTCGTCGTCGGCGACGAGGCAGGTCACGTCGGAGTCGGCTTGGGAAAGGCCAACGAGGTCCCCGAGGCGATACGCAAAGGCAACGACCGCGCGCGAAAGAACATTTTCCGGGTGCCCATGATTGGCGCCACCATTCCGCATGGCATCATCGGTGAGTACGGGGCCGGCAGGGTCATGCTGCGTCCGGCCGCGCCGGGCACGGGAGTGATCGCCGGTGGCGCGGTGCGAGCGGTGGTGGAGTCGGCGGGGATCCAGGACATCCTGACCAAGAGTCTTGGCTCATCCAACAAGTACAACATCGTCCACGCCACGGTGCAGGCTCTGCAGAGCATCCGAGCTCCGGAAGAAGTGGCAGCGGCGCGTGGCATATCGGTGGAAGAGCTCACGCAGGACTACCCGGTCGCGGAAGTCTCGTCGAAGGCTGCCGTGGCCACGTCGGTCGTGGCCTCGACCGAGCCGGGAGGCGCGCGATGAATCCCCGGCTGGAGGTTCGCCAAATCCGAAGTGACATTGGCCGGCCCCACCCGCAGCGTCGCGTGCTGAAGGGACTGGGATTGCGGGGTCCCGGGTCCCGGGTCGTGGTGGCGAACACGCCGTCGTTCCGCGGAATGATCAAGAAGGTGATGCACCTCGTCGAGGTGGAGGAGCTCCAGTCATGACCGACATCCTCTCGCGTATCTCCCCGCCACCGGGAGCGCGCCGCGACGAGAAGCGCGTGGGCTGCGGTGTCGGGTCCGGTCTCGGCAAGACCTGCGGTCGCGGGCAGAAGGGCCAGAAGTCGCGCAAGAACGGCAACATCGGCAAGCTGCACTTTCAGGGCGGCCAGACCCCGATGCAGCGCAGGTTGCCCAAGCGCGGGTTCCGGGTGCCGTTTCCGATTCACTCCGTGGCGCTCAACGTCTCGGATTTGGAGCGGTTCGCGGCCGGCGCCAGTGTCGACGAAGCGGCGCTTCGTGAAGCGCGCCTGGTCCAGGGGCGCGAGGCGCGCATCAAGATCCTGGGGGGCGGGGAGCTGAGCAAGAAGCTCACCGTGACGGCGCATGGGTTCAGCAAGTCTGCGCTCGAGAAGATCGAGGCTGCGGGGGGAAAGGCCGTCGTCACGCCTTTCGGTCCCGAGCCGCGGTCGGACGAGACCAAGGGCGCCGACCAATCCGCAACTTCCCCCGAGTCCACTAGCTGAGTGTTGGGCCGAGCATGGCCGTTTTCCGCGGGTTTTCCAACATCACCAAGGTGCCCGAGTTGCGGCGACGCATCTTGTTCACTCTGGGCCTGCTGGGGATCTACCGCCTAGGCGTTTTCGTCACCGCGCCTGGCGTCGACCGCGGGGTGATGCAGCGGATCATGTCCGGGCAGGGCGGCTTGCTGGGGCTCTTCAATCTCTTCTCCGGCGGCGCGCTAGCCAACCTGAGCATCTTCGCGCTCGGCATCATGCCGTACATCTCGTCCAGCATCATCATGCAGTTGCTCGGCATGGTGAGTAAGCAGGTCGAGGAACTGAAGAAGGAAGGCGAGGCCGGGCGCAGGAAGCTGGAGCAGTACACGCGCTACGGCACGCTGGTACTGAGCTCATTCCAGTCGTTCGGCGTGGCGATGTACCTCGAATCGCTGAACAACCAGGACTTGGGCGGGGGCCGCTTCGGCGACGTCGTGTCGGATCCCGGATGGGGCTTCCGCCTGATGATCTTGGTGACGCTCACCACCGGCACCATGCTGCTGATGTGGCTGGGCGAACAGATCACCGACCGAGGGGTGGGCAACGGGATATCGCTGATCATCATGTGCAGCATCGTGAGTGGGATCCCCCGCGGGCTCAGCGGCTACTGGTCCGCGAATGCCGGTGAGATCCAGCCCCTCACCGTCACCATCGTGTTGGGCGTGATTCTGATCTGCGTGGCCACGGTCGTCTTCTTCGAGAGAGCGCAGCGGCGGATCCCGATTCAGTACTCGCGACGCCAAGTTGGTCGACGAGTTTACGGTGGGGAGAGCGCTCACCTGCCGCTCAAGGTCAACATGGCGAGCATGATCCCGCCGATCTTCGCCTCGAGCTTGCTGATGTTCCCCACCACGTTGGCGAGCTTCAACATCCCGGGCATGACCGCGTTCAGCGCCATGCTCAATCGGGGTGACTGGGTGTTCCTCACCCTGTTCGGGGCACTCATCATCTTCTTCTGTTTCTTCTACACGGCCGTCACCTTCCAGCCGGTGGACGTGGCCGACAATCTGAAGAAGCAACAGGCCAACATTCCGGGGATCCGACCCGGGCGCCACACGGCCGAGTACATCGATCGAGTGCTCACCAGGATCACGGTGGGTGGAAGCATCTACGTCGCCATCATTTGCGTCGTGCCGACCGTCGTGGCCCAGGCCTTCCGCGTGCCGTTCCGGTTTGGTGGCACCAGCCTGATGATCGTGGTCGGCGTGGCGCTCGAGACGGTCAACCAGATCGAGGCCCACCTGATCACCCGGAGCTACGAGGGCCTAACCGGGCCACGTCCGACGCGGCTCAGTGGCCGACGGCAAGTGGGAGGTGCAACGTGAGGCTAGTACTGCTCGGACCGCCGGCCAGTGGCAAGGGCACCCAGGCTCGTCTGCTTGGCGAGCGACTGGACGTTCCCACCATCTCGACCGGCGACATGCTGCGGGCGGCCCTGGCTGCCGGCACCGATCTGGGCAAGGAGGCCCAGCGCTACATGTCCGCTGGTAAGCTCGTTCCAGACGAGGTCGTGATCGGGCTCGTGGACGAGCGCCTCGACCAGGACGACGCCAAGAAGGGCTGCATTCTCGATGGGTTCCCGCGCACCGTCCCGCAGGCGACGGAGCTCGATCAGCTGCTTCGGCGGCGCGGAGTTTCGCTCGACGCCGTCGTTCAGATCGACGTCGCACGTGAGCTTCTGGTGGAGCGCGCCACGCTTCGGCGTACGGATAAACGGACTGGACAGATATACCACCTCAAGTACAATCCTCCGCCCCCGGAAGCCGAGCTCGTCCACCGGGCCGACGACCAGGAGGAGACAGTCAACCGGCGCCTCGATGAGTACGAGGCGATGACGGCAGCATTGCTGCCGCACTACGAGAAACTAGGGATTCTTGGTCGGGTTGACGGTGTCGGCGACGTCAGCGCGGTCGCGGCCCGCATCCAGGCAGTACTCGGGAAATGAGCCCCGGGAGGTTCACACGAACGAAGGAAGAGCTGAGCGAGGTGTTGTCGAAGAGGTCCTCCCGAAGGCCATGTATCGGGTTCGCCTCGACGATGGGCGCACAGTCCGCGCCGGCCTAACCACCGCATCCCGCCACGCCATGGTCAGACTCATCGTCGGCTGCAGGGTCCTGGTCAGACTGTCGCCCCACGACCCCAGCCGAGGACAGATCACACAGAAGCTCTGAGCATAAGGCAGAACACCCCATGAAAGTACGTCCCAGCGTCAAGCGCATCTGTGACAAGTGCAAGATCATCAAGCGTGCTGGAGTCGTGCGCGTGATTTGCAAGAACCCGCGGCACAAGCAGCGTCAAGGATAGGTAAGCGAACATGGCACGAATTGCCGGAGTCGATCTTCCCCGCCGCAAGGCGATCCGTTACGCCCTCAGTTACATCTACGGGATCGGTGACGCGACCGCAGCGCGGATCTGTTCCACAGCCAAGGTCCCCGAAAGTCGCAAGGTCGACGACCTGAGCGACGCGGACGTGAAATCCATTCGCGACGCAATTGAAGCCGGTGTGAAGGTCGAAGGCGATCTGAGGCGCGAGATCCAGCAGAACATCAAGCGGCTGATGGATCTGGGCTGTTACCGCGGGCTGCGACACCGCAAGAATCTTCCCGTAAACGGGCAACGAACTCACACCAACGCGCGGACGCGGAAGGGCCCTCGTAAGGGCATCATGACGCGCCGCAAGTAGGCACCCTCCAACCGACTGCAGCAAGATGGCCCAAGCGAAGAAACGTTCCACCCGCAAGACGGTCCGAAAGAACATCGGCGCCGGAATTGCTCATATCAGGTCCACCTTCAACAACACCATCATCACCATCACCGACGTGAATGGGGCCACGATATCCTGGGCCAGCGCCGGGTCGCGCGGCTTCAAGGGCTCTCGCAAGAGCACGCCGTTCGCGGCTCAGTTGGCGGCCGAAGATGCGGCCCGCCGCGCGATGGATCATGGGATGCGGTCGGTGGCCGTATTCGTGAAAGGCCCCGGTGCCGGCCGGGAGAGCGCGCTCCGAGCGCTGCAGCAGGCGGGATTCAAGGTCACGCTGATTCGCGACGTCACGCCGGTTCCCCACAACGGTTGCCGCCCGCCCAAGCGACGGCGGGTCTGAGGAGATCCCAGAGATGGCACGCTACATTGGTGCAGTTTGCAAGCTTTGCCGTCGTGAAGGCGCCAAGCTCTACCTCAAGGGGGACCGGTGCTTCTCGGAGAAGTGCGCGGTGGTGCGGCGGCCCTATCCGCCCGGACAGCATGGTCAGGGGCGCATCAAGCTGAGTGAGTACGCGCTCCGCCTGCGCGAGAAGCAGAAGACCCGACGCATCTACGGGGTGCTGGAGAGCCAGTTCCGCCGCTACTACGCCGAGGCCAACGCCATGCGCGGCCGGACCGGCGAGGAGATGCTGGGCGTGCTGGAGCGCCGCTTGGACAGTGCCGTGTACCGCATGGGTTTCGCCATCACCCGTGCTCAGGCGCGGCAATTGGTTCGCCATAACCACGTGCACGTGAACGGCAAGCGGGTGAACATTCCGAGTTATCGCGTCAATCCCGGGGACAAGCTGGAGATCCGCGAGCGCAGCCGGAAGATCGGTTTCATCCAGGCCGCGCTCGAGTCTGCCGAAAGCCGGCCGCGCCCGAGTTGGGTCGAGGTGGACAAGGCCGACTTTTCGGGGGTGTTCAAGTCCATGCCGGTGCGTGACGAACTGAACGAGCCGACGGTTCGTGAGCAGTATGTCGTCGAGTACTACTCCAGGTGAGAGAGCGCAGCTGATTTGAAGAGTTGATTGCAGAGTTACGCGGTCAGACCGCGGGCTGCGACGGGAGGAGCGGGTTCCTCTCCGCAGCCGGGACGGTCGCGCGGGTCCGATAGCCAAGGAGGCACGCCATATGGTTACGCAGATGATGAGTCGAAATTGGAGAGAGTTGATTCGACCCAAGTCGATCTACCTCGATCCGGATTCCGCCACCGATTTCTACGGCAAGTTCACCTGCGAGCCTCTGGAGCGTGGGTTTGGCATCACGGTGGGCAATTCGCTGCGCCGCGTGCTGTTGGCGTCGTTGCAGGGGGCCGCCATCACTGCGGTTCGCATCAACGGGGCGCTCCACGAATTCACCACCATCGCCGACGTGGTGGAGGACGTCACCGACATCGTCCTCAACCTGAAAGAGGTGGTGTTGAAGGCCGAATCGCCCAAGACCTACACGCTGCAGCTCGAGAAGGAAGGTCCCGGGCCAGTCGTTGCCGGCGATCTGCGGCTGGTCGACGGCGTGAGCGTGCTCAACCCCGACCACCACATCGCGACCCTGGACAAGAAGGGGCCGCTGTCGATGGAGGTCACGGTGAGTGTGGGGCGCGGCTACGTGCCGGCCGAGCGCAACAAGAGCCCGACGGCACCCATCGACACGGTGCCCATGGACGCGCTCTTCTCGCCGATCCGCAAAGTCAACTACACCGTGCAGAACGCTCGCGTGGGGCAGGTCACCGACTACGACAAGCTGATCCTCGAAGTCTGGACGAATGGGGCGGTCAAGCCGGCCGACGCCGTGGCCTTTGCGGCCAAGATCCTCAAAGAGCAGCTCTCCATCTGGATCAACTTCGAGGAAACCGAGGAGACCGCCTACCAGACGCCGGGCACCGAGGAAGAGCCCCTCAACGAGAACCTGTTCCGCTCGGTGGACGAGCTCGAGCTCAGTGTTCGTTCGGCCAACTGCCTGCAGAACGCCAACATCACACTGATTGGCGAGCTGGTGCAGAAAAGCGAGCAGGACATGCTCAAGACCAAGAATTTCGGCCGCAAGTCGCTCAAGGAGATCAAGGAGATTCTGGCGACCATGGGACTCAGTCTCGGCATGAAGTTCGACAACTGGCCGCAGATGGTCGAGCGCTGGAAGCAAATGCAGGCGCAGGCCTGAGATTGATGAGCCGATAGGACGGACATCGCAGCGAGGGAGCCCCCCGAAGGGCAACCGGGAGCAGATTTCAGATGCGACACAGGAAGGCGGGCCGACAGTTTGGCCGAAATACCAGCCACCGGCGCGCGATGTTCCGAGCGTTGACGGCGAACCTCGTCGCGCACGAGCGGATCGAGACCACCGACACCAAGGCCAAGGAGTTGCGCCGGATCGCGGAGCGACTGATCACCCGGGCGATCCGCTTGGGACCGATCGCGTACACCCCCCACGCCCAGCTCAGCCAAGCGGAACGCGCGCGGCGACAGGCGGCCCAGCAGCGGGTTGGGAGTTTCCTGCGCCGGTTCGCTGACGTGCCCGAAGGCGAAGGGTACCGGCGAGTGGATCTGGTCGAGAAGGTCTTCATCGACCTGGCGAAGCGCTACCGCGAGCGGAAGGGTGGCTACACGCGCATCGTCAAGGTGGGTCGTCGTCGCGGCGACAACGCTCCGATGTCGATTATCGAGTTGGTCGATTCGGACGCCGCCGCCCGGGCTGCGGCCCCGAAACCCAAGCCCGAAGAGCCCGTAGCTGCGGCACCTGCTGCGGCGGAGCCCGCCGCCGCAGCCAAGGCTGAAGAGAAGCCGGCGGCTGCAGCTGACGAGAAGCCCGAAGCCGTAGCGGCGGAGGCCGCGCCGGCGGAGGCCGCGCCGGCGGAGGCCGAAGAGGCCGAGGCCAAGCCCAAGAAGAAGGCCGCGAAGAAGGCCGCGAAGAAGGCCGAAGCCAAGGCCGAGGACGGGGCGGAAGCTCCCGCCGAAGAGGCCGAGGCCAAGCCCAAGAAGAAGGCCGCGAAGAAGACCGCCAAGAAGGCCGCCGCCAAGGACGCGGACGAGGGCGAGGAGAAGCCCAAGAAGAAGGCCGCCAAGAAGAAGGCGACCAAGAAGGAGTAGCGGGCGGTTCGGGGGGACAGGTCGCTCGCCTGGGACGGGGCCGTGAGGTTCCGCGGGATCTCAGACTCTGCCGGATGGAACCTCCGTCAGCTAGAGCCGACCCACCACGCCGAGCCCGGGCGCGCGTCCGCCGACTACCGTGGGCACAATGGTGAGTGCTCCGCCGCCGGCCAGGTCCTGGCGTAGCCAGCACTTCTCGGGCCACACCAGACCACCGACGAACAGCGTGAGCCCCACACCTTGGCCGAGTCCCAGGAGCCATCCAGACTGCGTCTCCTCACACTGCTCCTCGTAGTCGGGGGAGGCGGATACCCATGGGCGGACGGGGAAGACCGGTGGCTCGGCGCGGACGTCACTCCGCCCTGAGGATCGATACCCTTGCTGTCCGGTGAGACACCGACGGCCCGGCGATCGCGGCAGTGGTCGGTCGGGCCGCGGTGAGATTGCTGCGGCGGCGCGCCGCGACCGTTCGGCACGGGCAGCAGGCGACCCAGCAGAACCACGATCAAGTGCGGCTCAGCCGCCCTGCGGCGATTCCCCTCCGTCGTCGTCCGCACTGGCCTGGTCGCTGGGGACCTCGTCGGTGTGCAGAGGGCCGGTGTCGGGATCGGCACTGGCGGTCCGGTCAGCGGTCAGTGAGCTCGGTCCGTCCGCTTCGGCCCTGGCCTCGGTCTCGGTGGCCTCACCAGCTGCTTCGGGCTCTGGCGGACCGTTGGCGCTCTCCGCCCCGGATGCCGTCGTGTCCGTGGTGGCCTCGCCCGGCGGCTCGTCGCTGGCCTCCCTGCCCGGTATGTCGACTGCCTCGAGTTCACCACTCTCGCCCGGAGCTGGTTCCCCACCGCCGCCGTCGGCCGCTTTGCCGGTCGGGGAGGTTGCCGCCTCGCGGCGACCACGGCGCAGAGCGATGGCCAGGATGGCTAGGATGGCGACCACGCCGATGACGCCGGCCGCGGCGAAGCGATTGAAGCGAGTTTGCTTCGCCATCTGCTCGTGCTCGGCCAAGCTGATGGCGTCGCGTGCTCGTTCGTTGCTGGGGTCGATTTCGCGCGCACGTTGAAACAGGACCTGATCGGCAACGCCCTGCGCCAAGAGCGTTTCGCCTTCCAACGTCAGCCTGAGACTTTCGATCTGCTTCTTCTCTGGCTCGTCGGTGGAGATGCGGGCGGCGCGGATCAGGGCATCCAGGGCCTCCTCTCGCTGCTCCGGCGAAGCCTGGCGTGCGAAGGCGAGGTAGCCGGACGCCATCTGCTGGCGGTGTTCGAACCTGGGACTGCGCGCCAGTACTTGGTTGTAGGCCTGGAGCATGGACGCCAGATCGCCGTTGCTTTGCGCCTGCTTGCCCGTATCGAATAGCTGATAGACTTGTGCCAACCGCAGGCGATCGAACTCGCTGAACAGCTCCTGCGCCGTGCGCCGCCAAGACCAATCGCGTGGGGGCTTCTTGCCCACGATGTTCTCGTAGGTGTCGCGGAGTTGCCAATTGGCGACTTCGGCCAACATGGCCACGGCCTGCCTGGCGGCCAGACGGATCTGTGCCCGATCACTGTTGGCGAACGAGATCACGACGCGCGCTGCGTCCGGGTCCTTGGCGCGCCCATATGCCCGCAACACGTCCGCCAAGACGTCGGGGTCCTTGGCGCGTACTGCCTCATTGGGTATGGCCATTCCCAGCTGGTCGAGCTGGCGCTCTGCCCACCGCCCGATCTTCTCCGCCGGGTGACGCCGGGCCTCGATGAGGGCGGCCACCGCGCGCTCCCCCAGCTGGTCGAGTTGGAGCTGCGTGTCGACGCGGAGGAACTCCCCAAACCGCACATACACGTCGATCAACTCGCGCACGGCATCCACCGTACCGATGTGCATGAGCATGCGGCTCAAAGCGACTGTCGATACCAGATCGCGCCAGGTTTTGGACGTGGGCTGGGCGTGCGCCAGTAGCATTTCCAGGTAGTCCGGGGTTTCGACCTTTCCCCGCTTGCCCGCGGCGCGCATCTGCTCGCGCACTTCCTGGCGCGCCTTGCGCCGGATGCCGCGCAGCGCTTTCTTCATGGCGCCACGATCCGCAGCGTCTGCGAGTGCATTCATCCGCTGGTCGATGGCGCTGATCAGGGACGCATCCGCCTCGGCGATCTCCCGTTGCGCCAAGGCGCGCTCTGCTTCGCTTTCCGAGACCAGTCGAACGAGCAGGTGTTCGAGTCGCGTCCGCTCGGCTTCCTTGGGCGCGGGTCGAGACAGGCGTGGGATCTCTGGAAGCGCCGACAGGGGAGGACGTGCCGAGCTTGCCGGCGCGGAATCGGCGGCTGCCACCGTCCACGGCCAGAGCCACATGGTCAGCAGTAGGGCCAAGCGAAGACCGCGCCGCACGCGGCACTCCTGAGCTCCCCAACCGGTTGCCCGTGCCCCTACTGCCGACATGGCACCGTTCGTTTCTGTTCTGCCTTCAGTCGACGATCCGAAAGTCCGGGAAGTCTCCCGAGAAGCTTCGCCAGCGCGTCTCGACGCGGTCGACACGTGCCGCGCTGGGTCCCTTCTGCGCCCAGCCGCAGAGCTCGCGAATCGCCACTTCCTCGCCCTCGGCGAGGATTTCCAAGGCGTCGTCACTCCGATTTCGAACCCAGCCACTGAGTCCAAGCCGCCGCGCCTCACGCTGTGTGGAGGCTCTGAAGAACACACCCTGAACGCGGCCCCGCACGGTCATTTGCAGCTGCTTCAAGGCCATGAATGCCCTTGTTAGCGGACCGGTGGTTTCCGGGCAACCGGCCCTCCGGAATTAACGTGTTCCAGGGGCCGGAAGACCTCCTTGGACTGGACCCGCGGCCGGTGGCGCTAGATCCGCGCCCCTGACCGTGATTCGATACTCGCGCAGGAAAGCGGCATGGCATCGGTTAGCCCGCAGGAATCCCGGCAGCTGAGTGAGCTGCGCGCGGCGTTGGAGCGCGAGCAACGCGTCTCCCGCGCCCTGCGCGAGGTGGGCAACGCCCTCGGGGAGATGCGGGACCTGGACAACCTGCTGGAGCTCATCCTGGGCAAGCTCGCCAAGTTGGTCGAAGCCGATCGCGCCACGCTCTACCTGCTGGATGAAGCCAACGGTGAGCTGGTCAGCCGCATCATCGTCGGCCAGCAGGTGCGGTCCATCCGGGTCAAGGTGGGGCACGGGATCGCCGGCGTGGTGGCTCAGACGGGGGTGCCGATCCGCGTCAGCGACGCCTACCAGGACGACCGCTTCGAGCGGAGTTGGGACGCGCTCACCGGCTATCGCACCAGGAGCATGCTGGCCGCCCCGCTCAAGAACCATCGTGGACAGACCATCGGTGTCATCCAGGTGCTCAACAAGATCGCCGGGGAGGAGTTCACTGCTGCCGACGAGGAGATGATGAACGTGCTCAGCACGCAGGCGGCAGTGGCCATCGACAACTCGCGGCTGCTCATCTCTCTGATTCAGAAGAACCGGCAGCTCCTCGAAACCAAAGAGCAACTCGAACGCAAGCTGCGCGACATGCAACTGCTCTTCGAGTTGGAGAGGTCAACAGCGCGAGCGGAGACGGTCGACGATCTGGCGCGAGCCACGCTGGGTCTGGTCGGACGGGCCTGCGAGGCCAGCGGTGCCGTGCTGCAGTTGGCGGAAGAAGACACCGGGGATCTGGTCCAGTATGTGTACGATCCGGGCGTCGGCGACGACTTGACTCGGATGGGTGTCAAGGCGCGCGAAGGGATCTTGAGCGCGGTCATGCATGAGAGCGGTCTCGTGAATCTGCGGGACGCCGGTCAGGATCCGCGCCGCAGCGAACGCGTCGAGGGCCTCTACCCGTTCCCGACCGATTCGGTGCTGGCCCTCCGGTTGGAGGGAGATGGCGAGATTCTGGGCGCAATTGGCCTCTTTGGCAAACGCGGTGGTCGCCCGTTCGGAGAGGAAGACGGTGACCTGCTGCTGCTGGTGAATGCCAACGTGTCTACTGCGGTGCGCTTGTTTCGAGCCAGTACAGAGCGGGAACGCAGCGAGCGCCTGACCACCATCGGCCGGTTGCTCTCGCAGGTGATCCACGACTTCAAGACTCCGATGACGGTCATCAGCGGCTACGTGCAGCTCATGCAGGACGCCGAAGACTCGGAGCGCCGTGTCCAGTACGCCGAGGAGATACTCCAGCAATTCGACGTGCTCTCGTCGATGCAGCGGGAGGTCCTGGAGTTCGCACGAGGCGAGCGCCGACTGTTCGTACGTCGGGTCTATCTCAGGAAGTTCTTTGCGGACATTCGCAAACAACTCGACCAGGAGCTCGAGGGCCGGCCCATCGAACTCGAGATGGATGTCGACACCAAGGTCGTGGCACGATTCGACGAAGCTCGCCTGGCGCGCGCGATTCACAACCTGGCCCGCAACGCCATGGAGGCCATGGCCGACAGTGGCGGGCGACTGACGCTTCGAGCTGGACTGGACGACGAAGAGTTGGTCATCAGCATCTCGGACACCGGCTCAGGCATTCTCCCGGAGATCGAGGGACGCCTCTTTCAGTCCTTCGTCACTGCGGGCAAGAAGGGGGGTACCGGGCTGGGGCTGGCCATCGTCAAGAAGATAGTGGAAGAGCATGGCGGGCGCGTTGAAGTCGAATCGTCGGACCAGGGGGCGACCTTCACCCTTCGGCTGCCGTATGCTGGACCTGCCAGCGGGCGGCCCCCAGAGGGACCGCCCAGTGACCACGCCGGCCCACCCAGCGTCGGGGCCCCGGAATCCAAGAACGTCACATGAATCCACGGTCGCCGCGCACGCATAGGTGCTGATTTCGGATCGGTGGTTCGTTCGCATGGCTCAGCGCGCAGTTCCCACGAAACGCAGGACCGTCGCCGCGCGTGTGCTGCTGTCCTACACTCTCATCACGCTGTGCTTTGCGCTGGTCGCGGGCTGGAGCGTGGTGGCCCAGCGCGAAGCCGCCCGAGATGCCGACCTGGTCCGAACCGGGTACTTCCCGCTGTCGCTGGCGCTCCGCGATCTGGTCGCACGTCAGGACACCTGGAACACGCAACTCAATCACATCACCACGGCGCGCAACCCGGCGGACAAGCGTCTCTGGTTCGAAACCACTCTGCGTGTGGGACGGCCCCAGCTCTACGGCGCCGTGCGCGACTCGATCCGTCGCGCGTTCCTCCGCTCGACGGACGCCGGCGTGCAGGCCACAGGTGAGCGACTGCTGCAGGAGACCAGCGCCATCGAGAGCTTCGTCCAAGAGGACGGCCGCCTGCTGACGCGTCTGTTCGAGGCCCTCGAGCAGGGCAATCAGGCGCGCGCCGAGAAGCTCCGCGACTCGCTGGTGACTCGCGGTTCCCAGGCCCAGCGGCGCATTGGCGAGCTGGAGGAAAGCGTCGAGCGCAACATCGATGCGCTGTTCGCGGCGTCCCGATCCCGGGAACGCTTGGCGCTTCAGTTGTTGGTCGGCCTCGCCCTGCTGGCCCTCGTCGTGGGAATCACGATGGCGTTCCACGCCCGACGCGTCCTGCGTCCGCTCAGTACCGTGACCCGACGCGCGGAAGCGGTGGCGAAGGGAGATCTCACTCCGCACGACGTGGTCGCATCCAACGACGAGATTGGCGAGTTGGCTGCCACGTTCGAGGGAATGGTTTCCGCCATTGCTCGCGCCAACGAACAGCTGCTCACCTCGGAACGCCTGGCCACGATCGGCAAGATGGCCGCCCACGTCACTCACGAGATCCGAAACCCGCTCTCGTCGTTGGGACTCAACGTAGAGTTGCTCGAAGAGGAGTTGGACCCCGGTGCCCTCGAAGCCAAGAATCTGGTGCGCGCCATCAAGAACGAGGTCGAGCGGCTTTCCGCGCTGAGCAGCCAGTACCTCTCCATGGCGCGGCGGCAGCCGCCCCAGCTGGAGTACGAGCAGCTGGGTGAGTTGGCTGCCGAAGCCTGTGACTTCATGCGCAAGGACCTGGAGCGACACGGCGTGACGATCAGCGTCGAGGCCGTAGCGGACTTGCCGCAGGTTCCCATCGACGAGGCGCAGATCAAGCAAGCCCTATTCAACCTCATCCGCAACGCGCGCGAGGCCATGCCCGGCGGCGGCCACATCAGCATCGTTCTGGCCAGCGTGGATTCCGACCGAGTGGCCATCACCGTGAATGACGAGGGTGCCGGCATGGACGACGCCACCCGTGCGAAGCTGTTTGAGCCGTTCTTCACCACCAAAGGGCGTGGCACGGGGCTCGGCCTGGCGATCACTCGACAGATCGTCAAGGCACATGGCGGGCACATCGCGTGTGACGCGCGTGAGGCGAAGGGCACGAGCTTCCGTATCGAGCTACCGGTGAGCTCTCCGGCGGCAGAGAGCCCGGCTGCCGCCCCTGTGACCAGCTAAGTGACGGAGCGCAAATGTCGATCATTGGTCGTATCTGCGCCGCATGCACCCCGTTTGGGGTGGGGCCCCGCTCGCGGGGCGGGGTCTTGCGAAGACCCCGGACAAGCAACAGGAATCAGTCGCCCGGGACGCACCTGACGATTGTGCTGGCGACGTCCAACCGGGGAAAGTTGCGGGAGTTGCAGCAACTGCTGCGCCATTTACCCGTGTCGCTCATCAGCGCGAACGAGGCGCTCGGCGGACCGCTCGAAGTGGTCGAGGATGGCGAGACGTTCGAAGCCAACGCACTGAAGAAGGCGCGGGCGGTCTGTGAAGCATCCGGCATGGTCGCGCTGGCGGATGACAGTGGGCTGGAAGTGGACGCACTCGGGGGGAGGCCGGGCGTTCACTCGGCGCGGTTTGCCCATCCGGGCGCGACGGACGAGGAGAACAACCTGGCGCTGCTCGAGCAGCTGGAGAGTTGCTGGCACCACGCGCCCAGCGCACGCTTCCGCTGCGTTCTCGCGATGGTGAGTCCCTGGGACGATCGGCACTGGATCTCGGCGGGCGCGTGCCCGGGCACCATCACCGACTCGCCCCGCGGGAGCCAAGGATTCGGCTACGATCCCTTGTTCGTGCCGACGGAGCTCGATGGGCGCACTTTGGCCGAGGTCACTGCCGACGAGAAGAACCGGATCAGCCACCGCTTCCGCGCGGCGGTGGCCATGATTCCGCATCTGATCGATCTCGTGAACCTGCGCCTCGAGGAGACGGAAGAGATAGCTAGGGACTGACGGGGCAAGCCCGAGTCCCATGTAGCTTTCCCCAACCAGAAGCGCCCCCAATCCCCAGCGGGGCCCCGAAAGCCCCGTTGAGGATTGGGGGCTGCTTCAGAAGGTGTGGCGCTTGTGGTTGGGCAGCAGAAGGTGTGGTGCTTGCGGTTGGGCAGCAGAAGGTGTGGCGCTTGTGGTTGGGCAGCAGAAGGTGTGGCGCCTGTGGTTGGGCAGCAGAAGGTGTGGACGGAGATGAGTATGGAAGCGCCCGAGCTTCGCTCGGGCGCGTTACCCCGAGCCACCAAGATCGAAATGCCCGCCGAGCTGGAGCGTGAACCAACCATGAGTGTCGCTCAGGTCGTTTCCGGCCCGCGCATTCTCGGTGGAGTTGTCGGGGTAGACCCACTCGGCGTCACCGAAACCTCCGAAGCCAATGGTCGCGAGGGGCGAGAGCGAGAACAGACTGCTCAATCGAATGTCCGCACCGAGCCCCAACCGAAATTCGAACGGCGCATTCGTGAGCTGCAGCTCGGTACCGTCGTCCCACTGGATGCGCGCTCGGCGGTAGCCCAGCGCGAACTCAGTCAGGAACCCCAGGTCGTCCGGGTCGGACGAGAAGCGGAATCCGAGCGCGTAGTAGTCGCTGTCCGCGCTGGACGAGGCGGTGTCGCTCGGCGGCGTGCTCGGCAGTGCTTCCGGGTTGCTCTTGCCGCCTCCGAGCTGGGCTCGCTCCCACAACAGCAGGAGATTATAGCGTCGGCCCAGGCGCACCCCGACGTCGACCTCGAACACGGGTCCAGACGAGGCGTAGTCCGAGTACGGCACGCCGCGTGCGGTCACGCACTGCCCGTATGAGTCCCGCAACGTGCAGTTCGCCCACAGGTTGCCGAACGGAACGAACCACCCGATTCGGCCGCCCAGCCAGAACGCAGTCTTGGGCGCAAGATGATCCGGCACCGGTGGCGGAGGTGGCTCGTACACCATCGGTTGCGCGGTTGCGCCGGGTGGGGGCGGCTCGTACACGGGCTCGCCGCGAGGCGCCGGCGGTTTCTTCCGCGGGCGGGGCTTCGGCTGGGGCTCGGCAGCCACGGCCTTCTTGGGCTCAGTCGGAGCGGCCGCCTCCGGAGTCTCGGCAGCAGCAGCCGGCTCCGCCGCCGGGCTGCCCTCTCCGTCAGTGGCAGCAGCGCTGCCTTCCTCGCTGGTGGTGGCGGGTGCTGGCAGCGCGGGATCGGCATCGTTCCCTGCCGGCTGAGCGCTCGCAGTCGCGGTGGCGGTCAAGGCGACCGCAGCAATCAGGTGTGGGACCAGGCGACTCATGCGCGGAGAGTAGCACGGCCCGGCTGCGTGTTCTGGTCTGAGCGGAACCCAGGAGTGCGCCCGCCAGCAGCGTTGACCCGCTGCTGCGCTGCGTGGTACCGCATGCCCGCCAACGGCATCTGTGCAGCAAGACTGGAAAGGTTTAGGAGGCTACGGCACCGTCGGCCTCGAGTTCGTGCTGAGTATCGTTGCGGGCTCCTACGGCGGGTGGTGGCTGGACAGGAAGCTCGGCATCAGCCCTTGGCTCACCTTGATTGGCTTTGTTTTTGGGGTGGCAGCCGGGTTCCGAGCCGTGTGGCGAGCTCTCGAACGGGCCAATCGCGAGGCGGAGCAACAAGAGCGAGAAGAGCGCGAAGCGCGCCAGAAGTACCATGGGCGAGACGATTCGCAGTGAAGCTGGTCATGGCACCCGTCGGGCGATGGGGGCAGTGGCCGTGCTCGGCGTCGGCATGGTGATGCTGGCTGCGACGTTCGCCGGGACCCGACCTGCTCTGGGCGTCGCCGCAGGAGCCGCCATGGCTCTGGCGAACCTCTGGGCATTTGATGTCGTGGTGCGACGGCTCCTCGTCTCGTCCAGCTCCAAGCCCCTGTGGGCGGCTGCCGCTGGCCTGAAGTTCTGCGCCCTGGTGTGCGGCAGCTTCCTGATTCTCGAGTGGGAGCTTCTGCCCCTGCTTCCGATGGCGATCGGCTACGGGGCGCTGCCGCTCGGTATCGTCGCCTCCGCCGCTCGCACCCAACCCGCGATCAGGGAGAATTGACTCGTGCCCGAGCACACTTCTTTGCTCACGCTGGTGCTGGCGTACGTCAAGGAGACGCTGTCCCACAACGCCTACCACATCGGCGAAAGCCTCATCGGCAAGGAGCCGGCGACCTGGCAGAGCTTC
>CAZSVU010000011.1:27673-58032 GCA_964610275.1 uncultured Polyangiaceae bacterium
CCGATCGCAGCCTCTCTGTGCGTGGTGCTGATCATCCTCGTGCTGTCACTGATGGTGAGGCGCGGGCTCCGCCAGCTCGACGAAGCCGTGATCCCCGAGGAGCGTCTGACCGTGCGGACCTTCTTCGAGGCGTTTCTCGGCTACTTCTACGACCTCTCCAAGAGCGTGATGGGACCGGAACGGGCCAAGCGGTACTACCCGATTGTCGGGACTTCCGCGATCTTCGTCTTCGTATCCAACGCGTTGGCCCTCATTCCCGGCATGCCCATCGCAACGAGCAGCCTGAACATCACGCTGGGGTGCGCCGCGGTGGTGTTCGTGTTGTTCAACGCCTACGGCCTTGCGGCCAATGGCCTGCACTACATCAAGCACATCGCAGGACCCGCCTGGTACCTTTGGTGGCTCACATTCCCGGTCGAAGTGATTTCACTGTGCGTTCGTCCGGTCACGCTCTCGGTCCGGCTCATGCTCAACATGAGCGTCGACCACCTCGTTCTCGGCATCATCATGGGCCTGGTGGCCGTCCTGGTTCCCATCCCCGTGATGCTGCTCGGCTGCATTATCATCGTGGTGCAGACACTGGTCTTCACTCTGCTGACCATCATCTATATCGCCCTGGCCACCGAGAACATGGCGCACCACTAGTGCTCTGCCCCAGAAGTCGCAATCGTTGTCCTCCGCCGGGCCGAACTCGCGGGTGGCGGCCCGGCGGAGGACAGCTCTGCTGCGATCTGGACAGAGCACCTGGTCTTTCTTGCGGCACCTTCGGTGCCGATGTGCCCTGTCCCGACAGCCACCTGGGAGACCCACGAAGACGCGGTGAGGCGCGTTCATGAAATGGCATTTCCGGGACAGGGCACTGGTGCGCTGGGGGAGGGCGCCTCAGACGAAACGAGGCGTTTGTCCCCGACCCGCAAAAAACACTGGTCACCTGAGTAAAAACACCCTATTTCCGGCCTGCCCGTGCGCAAAGGAGACCGTCTGATGTCGAACCCGAAGCTGGCGCTCTTGGTTGCTTCCGTCACCACCTTCTTCTCTTCGACCGCGTTGGCTCAGGACGCCGCCGCCGCTGCCGGCGCCGCGTCGAACCAGTTCGATGCTCATTCCATGGCTGCTCTCGCGGCTGGGTTGGCCATTGGCATGGCCGTGCTCGGCGGTACGCTGGCGCAGGGTAGAGCGGCGGCGGCCGCACTCGAAGGCATCAGCCGCAACCCGGGAGCGGCGCCTCGCATTCAGACCCCGATGATTCTCGGTCTGGCCTTGATCGAATCGCTGGTGCTGATGGCGCTCGTGGTCGCGTACCTGCTCCAGGCCAAGGTCGGCTGACGCGATTCTGCCGAGGGCACGGGGGCGCGCTGGGGTCCCGGCCCTCCACGGATCGACAGGGGCGCGCTCGGGGGAAGGTGACCCGTGTCGGGCGCTGCGCCTCACTTGCGCCGGAAGCCGCGGTACGCGTCCAATGCGGAGTGCACGAGGAGCCAGAGGACGCCGATCGCGATCAAGCCTGCACCCGCGATGACGTGCGCGGACGAGACGAGCCAGGCTCCGGAGACGACCAGCGAGCCGACGACCAGTCCGGTGAGGATCCGTCGGCCCAGACGATCCGCGGCGCGTCCTGCCTCTGGGTCGATGGTCTGAACCCGCACTCGCCCCAAACGCAAGTCATCCAGTAGATCCTGCACGCGCTGCGGGAGGTTGTAGGTCGCGTCGCTCAAACGTTCGACGCGGCGTAGCAGCTCGTTGCCCAGGCGCTCGGGCGAATACCGCTTGCGGATGAGATCGAGGAAGAGTGGTTTGGCGGTTTCAAAGACGTCGAGCTGCGGGTCCAGCTCCTTGCCGACGGATTCGACTGTCATGAGCGCCTTGGCCATGAGTGCGAAGTCCGCGGGCAACTCGAGTCCGTAACGCTGTCCTCCTTCGGCCAAGTCCCGGAGCAGCGCCGACAACTCGATGTCCTGCAGCTGCCGGCCGAGATACTTGTCGGCGCGCACGGCGACGTCGGCACGATACGCACGCATGTCGACCGCCTTCGTGGGCGTGCCCAGCGCGTACAGCGCATCGGCGATGCCCTCGTAGTCACGTCGAACTGCAGCCACCATCACATCCACCGTCAGATCCCGCATTCTTGGGCTGAGGCGTCCCACCATTCCCAGGTCGATCATCGCGATTACGGGCGCTTCTGCGGTGCCCAGAATGATGATGTTTCCGGGGTGTGGGTCGGCGTGAAAGAAGCCGTCTTCGAACACCTGCTTGACGATGATGTCGAGAGCCAACCGGGCGATCCGGGAGCCGGAATGGCCTGCCTCAGTGGCGCGATCGACCTTGACGCCGTCGAGGTACTCCAGGGTCAGCACGTGCTTGCTGGACGCCTCCCGGTACACGTGCGGAAACTTCACTCCCTCGAACTGGACGAAGTTGTGCGCGAAGCGCTGCGCGTTCTCCGCTTCGGTGGTGAAGTCGAGCTCGGCGGTGATGCCTCGATCGAATTGCTGCACCAACCCCACCGGCGAGTAGAGACGAGTCTCCGGAATGGCACGTTCCAACAAGGTAGCGAGAGAATGCAGGATGTCCAGATCGCTCGCGATGACCTTCGCGATTCCTGGGCGCTGCACCTTCACCACCACCGGCCGCGAGCCCGCGTCATGGCGGAGGACTGCGGCGTGCACCTGCGCCACACTGCCCGCTGCCAGCGGTTGCTCGTCGAAGCTCTCGAACAGCTGCTCGGGCTCGGTCCTCAGGGACTTCGACAGCTGTTCGCGGATGGCCGTCCACGCCACGGGCGGGACCGAGTCCTGTAGCTTCTTGAGCTCGTCGGTCAGGTCCCGTGGCAGCAGATCCGGTCGAGTCGACGCGAACTGGCCGAGCTTGACGAACGTGGGACCCAGGTCCTCCAAGACGCGGCGCATGCGCACCGCAGTCGAGAGTTGTCCATGCTCGGGACCACCCCGCAGCGAGGCTTCCGCGGGCAGTGCGCCGTGAGCGCCGCCCAGGGCTGCCGTTTCTGCTGCGGCGGGGCGTGTGCTCGGGGACTTCCCGAGCCCCAGGTGGGTGACCACCTCGCCGAATCCGTGTCGGATCAGGACCGTCGAGATATCCCGAAGGCGGGAGATATCGCGTGCGGCGTGAGCGATCGACACCATCTCTCAGACCCGGAGCTCGGCCGCAGCGAGCGTGGGACTACTCGTTTCCGATCTGGCTCAGCCCGGCGGACAGCCGCGAGCGCAGTTTCAGCAGGTCCAAGCCTTGCGGCGTGTCCGCTGCCTGTGCCAACGCAAGGCTGACGGTTTGCGCGCGGTCGCGCGCTACGCGCGACAAGCCCAGCCGGTCTCCCAGCAGATCCAACGCCTGCTGCTCCTGCGGGGGCACTGCGCCATCGATTTGCGCGATCCAATTCGCCGCCGCGTAGGTGAACAGGCGGGTCAGGCGGGTCATCCGTACCGTCTCGACTTGCTCGAGTGGCACAGGCTGAGTGAGCGTAATTTCGACCGCTTTTAGGTCCTCTGGGCCCAGGCCCAGCTGCCGCGCCGCCGAGCGGATGCCAGTCGCCTCTGCGGGGTCGATGGTTCCGTCCGCCCACGCGATCGCGGCCAACGCCAGAAGCGTGTCTCGACCGATCTCGACGTCCATGGCTGGCATTCTAACCCCACCTGTCGGTCCCCGCGCCACTACTCTGGAAGACCCCTTTTTTTGCGCTACCGGACGCGCACCAGGGTGCCGGGCTCGTACGGGGTCGGCAGGGCTGCGGTCCACCCGGCCGGGAGCCGCGGGCTGGTCCAGTAGAAGAGGCGCTGTGCGTCCAGGGGCGCCAGATTCACGCAACCATGACTCTGCGTGCGGCCGAACGATCGGTGCCAGAACGTGCCGTGGAGTCCGTAGCCCTTCTCGAAGTACATCACCCAGGGAACGTCCTGAATGGCGTAGTAGCGGTTGGCTTCCTCGTTCTCGAGGTTGTCCATGTCACTGCTTCGCAGCTTCACCCAGATTCTGAATTCACCCCGCGGAGTGGCCTGCTCGCTGCCCTCACGTCCCTTGCCGGTCGAAGCCAGAGTCACGAACACCGGGCGGTCACCCACATAGGCCGTGACGACCTGGTTCTCCAGATCCACGTCAATCCAACGTTCGCCCGGCCGAATCTGCTTTGGGGGTGAAGCCGGCGTGGGCACACGAGTGTGGCGATCGCTCAGCCAGTGCCCTTCACCAATGCGATACCACTTCCGCCCACGGTGTGTCTTGGACTCGAGGATCCGAACGGCTTCGAAGCGAGTGCGAACCTCACCGCGGATCGCTCTGCCTCCCGGATGCTCATGGACCGGAGCGGAGTCGGAATACACCCAGCCGACGTCGAGGTGCCCGTCCGGCAGTTCCTCCCCCGAGAACAGCTGCTCGCGAGCGGGGGTGAGGTCGCTCATGGGCAGCCAGATCCCGCGCGTGGTCAGCCCGAAGGGATCCCCCGCGACCTTGTCCGCCACGCGCACCACGGCAACGGCGAAGCCCGGGTCGAGCTGGGCGTCCGGGGCGCCCTCTTCTGCCTCTGCCAGCTTGGCGTAGCCCAGTGCTCCGTACTGGCCGACGAAGTAGTAGCGGTACGGCAGCCCCTCGCTCAAGAGACGCGGGGCGCCCCGTGGGGCGATCGCCGGCTGTTGCGTGACCCGAACTTCATCCTCACACACCCAAGCGACGGGCCCCACCAGGAGCCAGCTCTTGCCGCACCCTGGGCCTCGTCGGGATCCGTACACCGGCAGCCGAATGCCTGCTGCCGCGGCTCCTCTGCGGGCGGATTCCGCGGACGGACGTGTCTGTAGCGGCTGGTTCCGACTGAGGATCTCGACGCTGGTGCCCCAACCCAGCGTTGGAATCTGCGCGTTGGCTGTCGCGCTTTGCAGAGCCGTCAGCAACACGACTCCTACTGCCACACGGCCCATCGCGGGCCAGCATAGCGACTCAGCCCGAGCACGCCCAGATCTCGGGCGGCTCGATCCGGGTCCGTCCGGAGCGGCGCCGCCGACGATCAGCCGTACGAGAACCTGAGCTCGTGGTCGCAGATACGGATGACGTCGCCTTCCGCAACCGCCTTGCGCTGGATGCGTTGCCCGTTGAATTCGACGCCGTTGGTGGAGCCCATGTCCACGACGTAGTACTGCCCATTCAAGAACTCGATCATCGCGTGCTGTCGCGACACGTTGGGGTCCTTGATGGTGAGATCGCTCGACTGTTTGCCGCGTCCGATGATGTAGCGATCCTTGTTCACGGCGAACCGTTCACCGCCGTAGAAGATGGCGAGCTGTCCACCTGCCGCGGACGTTGGCTTGGCCGGAGGCGGCGGCCCTCCCCGCGGCATGGGGGGCGGCATGGCGCGGCCGCCCGCGGGAGGAGCTGGCGGTGGAGGCACTCGTCCAGCAGGAGGCGGCGCAGCCGGAGGCGGGGGACGCCGTCCTGCCGGCGGTGGTGCCGGCGGAGGCGGCATCGGTGGAGGGGCCGCGCCCCGTCCCGCTGGAGCGGGCGGTGGCGGAGGAGGTGCCACCGAAACGGGGCGTGCCGGGGGGGGCGCCGGAGCTGGGGGAGGCTTGGCGGGCGGTGGCGCCTTGGCGGGTGGCGGCGCCTTGGCTGCCGGTGCGGGTCTGGCTGCGGGGGCCGGCTTGGCCGGAGCGGGCGCCGGAGCGGCGGCCGAGGCCGGTGGCTGATTGATCGTCCCGGTGTAGCCTCGCTGCCGGGCGTACTGCTTCATCGCATCGTTGATCAGATAGTCGACCGAGCACTCGAGCTCGCGAGCCATCTGCTCGAATTTGAGCCACAGCGAATCTCGGCACTGAAACGTACGAGGGGTCTTCTTGTTCGGATCCGAGGTCATTCAGCGATTCCTGTCTATCACGGCAACGGAGCGGAAGCCCCCAACACCCGCATCGGGCTCGAGCAGTAGCTACTTCTTTTCACTCTTCTGGTCCGACTTCTTATCCTTCTTTGCGCTCTCGTTGCGCTTCTCCAGGGCGGGCACCACACAGTACTTGACGAAATCGCCCACTGTGGAGATGTCTTTCGTCTCTGCTGACTTGCCTTCGCCAATGGTGCAGCGCCACTCGCACCCGTCCGCGTCTGGCTTGCACTGAGGAGTCCGAGCCGTGTCGTCCTGGTAGCGTGTCACCTTGGGCAGATCGGCCTTGCTGCCGTTCTCGAAGTAGTAGCCGAGGGCGCTCAGGCGGGCGGGAACGGGGTGACCCGGCTCGGCGTACTTCTCGGCCAGGTCGGCGGGCTTCTCCTTGCCCTTCAGGCCGCCCAGGAGCGACCCGTAACGCCAGGCTTCGGTGAGCGCCATGTCCTTGAGCTTGCCGATTCGATCCATGAACTCGGGCACGTTGCTCGTGTCACTCATCTTCAATACGAGCTCCGCAGCCATCCATCGAACCTTCCAGTTGTCGTGGTCGAAGAGCCCATACAGATCGTTGACCACCAGCTTTCTGGGCATTTCCCCGACCCGTCGCAACGCCTGATCACGGACCTCGTCCGGTGTGTCGTTGGCGCGCGCGAGTTTGAGGATCGCGTCCACCTGGCCCTTGCTGTTCTTGTCGATGTGGCCTTCCAGCGCCGCCAGCGCGGCGGCCCGACGCTTCTCGGTCTGTTGCGTATCCGCGGCGTACTTCAGCAACCAGTCCACGATGGGAGCCTGCCCGACGCGCTTCATCGAGCTGAACACCCGGAGCAGTTCCTCTTCTTGGTACTGTGACAGCTGTGCGTCGAATTGACGCTTGGTGGGAGTGAGCTTGGAGGCTTTGTTCGCTCGGTCGACGTCGATGGACTTGCGTTTCACCCAGTTGTCGGAATTGACGTCGGTGGCGATGACCACCAGCCGCTGGGAAGCCGCGAGCTTGGTCTGCCGGTCGCCCAACTCGGAAACCAGCTTTGCCATCAGGTCGATCTTCGGGGCGTCGGGCTTGATGAGCTCGGGTAGCCTGCGGACTCCGTCGGCCTTGAGGAATGCGAGGATCTGCTCGGTGCCGAACATCTGCGACGACTCGTCCGCGCGTCGCGCGAAGTCGACCATCGACCAATCGGCGAGCGCCGACTTGAGCGAAGCGCGGTGCTTCTCCTCTGTCACCAGCGCGCCGTCCGCATCGGTGAGCAGGGCGAACGCCGCATCCTTGTAGGGAAACGACGGGTCCGGGGGTGGGGGCTGGCCTGCCTGAGCCTTGGGCGGTGGCTTCTTCATTTCCGCGACGAGGCGCGGCACCATTTCCGCAACGATCTTTGATCGTTCCTTCGGTGCGAGCTCCGAGAGGGCGTCGATCAACCCTGTGTGCTCGTCATCGCCCTGGATGCCGATGCGTTTGCCACGACGCGGCTTCATTCGAATCAGCGTCATGGCGGCTTCGACGCGCAAGTCCGTGGCGTATTTCGAGTGCACGAGGACGGCCACCAGCTTCCTGGGGCCCTGCACCGTGTCCGCCCACCGGTGGACGTCGTCGGCTGACGTTCGACAGCCTCCACTCCCCAGTGAGAGGCTGACCACCACCGCCGCCGCAGACAACACCCGGCCCGCCCACGCCCCGGATCTCATCGAATATCCTTCCGTTCTATTGCGCAGTAAATCGCCCTGGCCCGCCCGCGGACCGAGGGGTTTGGAGTGTACAGCCCCAGCGCGCAGGGACTCAAGCACGCCGCGGAGCGCGGCGAGCGACGCACGCGGCTGTCGGCAATGTTGTGTCGGCGCGCAGCATTGACCCAGATACGGAACACCCGATCAGATCCATCGAGTTGACCACTTCGGGTAAGATAATGTAGGTATAGGTGGGCAAATGAGCGCACGTCTCTTCACTCAACGCACCGCCGCCCCACTGGTGGATGAACCGGCCATGGAGCCAACCTCCGGCGTCGCCCGTCGAGGCCGGGAAGCCGGGGCGCTGCTACTTTTCGCCCTGTCCCTTTTCCTGTGCCTGGCTCTGGCGGGCTTGCGCAAGGATCCCGCAGTTCCCAGCCTGTCCGGTGCGGATTGGGTCGGCCCGGTGGGGGCCGCGGTCGCGGGCTTCCTGGGTCAAGGGTTCGGCCTGGTGGCGTGGTTGGCACCCGTCGAGATGCTCTTGATCGCCATCCCGATGTTCCGAGGCCGGTGGCACGGCACCATTGGGATCCGCGTCGCGGGCGACTTGGTGATCGCGATCGTGCTGGCCGCGCTCGTCCAGGTTGCCTTTCCCGAGGCGCTCGTTTTTGGGCGGTTGCGGGGCGGCGGCAATGTCGGGCTGCTCTTCGGCGAGTTGATGCGAGGGCTGTTCTCCGGGGTGGGCTCCTTCCTGGTTGGAGGCACCATCGTCGGTCTGATTCTGATCGCGCGGAGCAGCTTCTCGTTCATCGGGTTCTGTCGAACGGTGATTGACTTCTCGCAGCGTGCGCTGCGCACGATCGGTGGTTGGTGCGCCCGCATGCTGGCGGCCTGGCGCGAAGCTTGGCAACTCAGGCGGGAGCGACGCGAGGAGCAGAGAGCCGCTGCTCAGCCCGTCATCACCACCGAGTCGCCCGACGAGGCGATCATCGCCAAGCTGGAGGAGGAGGACGAGTCGGACTGGTTCCTCGAGCGACCACCCGAGCCGGTGGTGACGCTTTCGCCGACCGTGCGTGAGAGCAAGTCGGGCTCGGCGGGCCTGCTGGTGGACTCTGCAACCACGCCAGCGCCGCCAGCGGGCCGTCCACCGGTCGTCAGCCAGCGCGCCCACAGCGATTCGTCACGGTCGAAGCAGGAAGACCTCGCGGGTGGAGCCTCTGCCGCGACCCCCCATGCGGCCGATTCGGAGCACGCCGGCGAACCGGACGATGAAAAGGGCGCTGCGGGTGAGCCAGACGCCGACGCCTCTGTGACGGCGGACAAGCCAGGGCGAGCGCGGCGCGGCAAGGGTTCCCGTGGCGAAGCGGACGGGCCGAAGATCGTCGACACCCGTCCCGCACAGGAAGTGCGACGGTCCGCGGAAGCCGGTCGCCACCGCCGGCGCTCCGGGTTCCAGCTGCCCTCCACGGAGTTTCTCAAGGCGTCGCCGCCGGTGATCGGGACGACGGACGAGAGGCGGCTCAAGCGCAATGCCGAGCGCCTGGTCAAGACGCTTGCCGACTACAAGGTGTCCGGAGTGGTTCGCGAAATCCACCCCGGGCCCACGGTCACCACCTACGAGGTCGAACCCGCGCCGGGGACTCGCGTCGGTCGGGTTGCCGGTCTCGCTGACGACTTGGCCCTCGGGCTCTCCAGCAAGGTGCGCATCATCGCGCCCATCCCCGGGAAGAACCGCATCGGTTTCGAGCTTCCCAACGACCAGCGGAGCACGGTGTATCTGCGTGAGCTCGTCGAGGATGAATGCTTCGCACAACTGGCCAAGAAGGCTCCACTGCCAGTGGTGTTGGGGCGCGACATCGTCGGGCACCCGTTCTATGCGGACCTTGCCAGCATGCCGCATTTGATCGTCGCTGGTGCCACTGGTTCCGGCAAGAGCGTTGGTCTCAACGTCATGCTGACCAGCTTGCTCCTCTACCGTACGCCCGAGGATATGCGGCTCTTGATGATCGATCCCAAGGTGGTCGAGCTCGCTCCGTACGACAACATTCCGCACATGCTGCTACCGGTGGTCACCGACATGAAGCAGGCTGCGACCGCGCTCCGCTGGGCGGTCGACGAGATGGAACGACGGTACCAGTTGTTCTACGAGGCGGGCACCAAGAGCATTGTGACCTACAACAAGTGGGTGAAGCGGGTGGCGCGAGGGGAGATCGAATTGCCGCCGCCGAGCTCCGTCAGTGCGCTTGCTGCCGACGGTGCGGTGGTCAGCGTTCCCGCTGCCAAGGAGGGGAGCGACGGAGTCCAGTTGCCCGGCAGACTTCCCTACATCGTGGTGGTCGTCGATGAGTTTTCGGACCTGATGATGCAGGGCGGAAAGGACGTCGAAGCCTCCGTTGCCCGGCTGGCTCAGAAGGCCCGTGCCGCAGGCATTCACGTCGTGTTGGCCACCCAACGTCCGAGCGTCGACGTGATCACCGGAATGATCAAGGCGAACTTCCCCTCCCGAATCGCCTACCGGGTGGCGCAGAAAGTCGACAGTCGGACCATCCTCGACGACCAGGGCGCCGAGTGGCTCCTGGGTCGAGGCGACATGCTGGTCAAGACGAACGGGGGCGATACCCGACGGGTTCAGTGTCCGTTCATCGACGAAGACGAAGTCTCCGCTCTCACGGACTACCTACGCACGCAGGGCCAGCCCGAGTACCATGAGGCCATCCTCGCCGGTGCCGATGAGGACGAGGCGAAGGAAGGCGCCGACGAGAAAATCGACCCGCTGTACGACAAGGCGGTTCAGGTGGTGGCCGATACCCAGCGCTGCTCCACCTCGTGGCTGCAGCGCAAGCTGACAATTGGCTACAATCGAGCCGCAAAGATCGTCGAGATGATGGAAAAGCGGGGGGTCGTGGGGCCCCCCAACGGCGCCCGCGATCGAGAGGTGCTGGTTTCTCCCCTGTGAAGCCGGGGCCGAGGCGTCTCTTGGGTGCACTGGCTCCGGTAGGCTGTGATACTAGTGGGGTTCGATGACCGGAGTAGCCGCGACGCCCGGCATCCCGCCGCCCCTCGAAGAAGACGACGACGACGTCGCCTGGGCGTTGCAGACGGCAGCGGTCCAGTGGGAGCGGCAAGCGTACGCCGACGCCATAGAATGGTTGCGGCGCGCAGGCGAGTCGGCTCTGGACAACGGGCACGCCGCACGCGCTTCGGAGCTCAACCGAGCAGCGGACGAGCTCACCGAGGCGGTGTTGGGACAAGCGGCGGACTCCTACGAGCCGCCGCCGCCCGAGGGTTCGGTGGTGATCGTCGAGGAGGGGGACCTCGAGTCGATTCCCCCGGGTCCGGCGTCCCGCGGGTCAGGAGTGCATCTGGAAGGGCCGGCTTCGGGCTCCAGGATATCGTCGGGTCACCCGCCGAATCCGTTTCTCGAGGGCGGTGGGCTACTGTGGGAGGACGATGACGACGACGGGCTATCGGACATCCACACTGCTCCTTCGGGATTGTCGGACGACGGCACTGAAGCGGACGCCGGCACGGACGACGCAGAGCGGGCGTCCGGTGTGCACGAGCCATCGCAGGCTCCGCCTCCGCCGCGGCGACCACCCTTCCTTGCACACCGGGAGCGCGCGTCGGTGCGACCGGTGCCGCCGGAGCGGGGAGAAGAGCCTCCAGACACACCGTCGCCTCCGCCACCGTCCGAGGCCGAATCGTCTCCTGCCGACGAGGAGCGGGGGCTGAGCTTCGATCCGTCGGTGCCAGCTGAGGTGGAGATCACCCACGCCGATCCGGCCGGAGATCAACACGATACCGATCCCGGCGGAGCGGTGCAGACACCGGAACCCGCGGCGCCCGAAGCCGACGGCTCCGAAGGACCCGACCTGGACTTCCGGCAGTCGTTCCTGCCCGAGGACATTGCGGAGATGATGGAGGCGGCGAGGTCGGCCCCAGTACAGGTGGACGTGCCCGAGGCCGCAGCGGAGTCGGAGTCGTCCGCCGTCGAGTCGGAGCCCCCCGCGGTCGAATTGGAGCCCCCCGCGGTCGAATTGGAGCCCCCCGCGGTCGAATTGGAGCCCCCCGCAGCCGACTCGGAGCCCCCGAGCTTGACCTCCGAGCCCCCCGGTTCGACATCCTCGACCGCGGAACACTCTGGTGTCACCGAGGTCACCGAACCCACGTTGGCCTCGGCGCGTGAGGCAGTCCCGGCGCCGCCGGACGTGCCAGTGGTCGAGCTGGTCCAGGCTGATGATGCGGGTTCCCCGCCGAAGTCCGGGCCCCCAGCCTCAGTATCGGTGGGTGGCGTGTCTCTGGCCGAGGTTTCCGGGTTGGAGGACCTGCCGGACGATGCTCAGGCCGAGCTTGCCAGAAGGGCCCAGCTGGTCATGCTCGGGGTTGACGAGGAGGTGAGCTCCTTTGCCGTCGCCTTGGTGCTGCGTGGCTGGGTAGCCATCATGCCTTCGATTGCGGACAGTGCCTGCGCCCACGCCAAGCCGGGGGACGTGGTCTTCACCCAGGGCAACCTCGACGAGGGCGTTGCGTTGCGCGTAGTTGGAGGTCAGGACGGCACCATGGTGGCGATCTGGGACGCCGACGCCTTGGCCGAGGCCACGAGCGACTGTCCGTGGGTGGACGAGGAACTCCGGGAAGTGGCGGACCGCTTCCAGGCTCTGGCCGGCGCTGCGATGGGAGACCTCGGAGACCGACTCGACGACTCGCTTCGGTTCCTGGTCACCGATCGCTGCTCCCTGCGCTCGTTGCTCCCCGGAGAGATGCTCTTCGATAAGGGGGGCCCGGTGCGAGGATTGTTCATCGTTGGTGCTGGGCGCATCGAGATCTCGAGCGGCGACGGCGAGGGAGCGGAGATCGAAGAAGAGCTCGGGCCGGGCGACTTCGTCTTCGGCATGTCGGTTCTATCGGGCAGCCCGGCCCCCGCAGTCGCACGCGCCGGTGCTCGCGGCGCGCTGCTGCTCGTGGCGCCGCGCCACGACACGCACGAGCTGATGGCGATAGTGCCGCCGCTCATCGAGATCATCTCGGGTTGACGGGGCGTTGGGACTGGCGACTCGGGTCGACGACCGCGGCCCCAGGGCACGCGCGGCAATGATCAGCCGTCCAGTTGCCAGACCAGTTCTTCGTTGCCCTGGGCTCCGGTGAAACGGAGTCCGAACCATTCCGCAGTAGGGGCTACCGTCGGTCTGCCGTCAGCGCGCACCTGTGGGAATCGAATTCGGTAGGCGCGGCGCCAGGGCGTCGTGTACGGGAAGTACGTCCGCTCGATGGCGCCCGGACGCTTGATGACCTCGATCTCGGTGGGCACGGTCTCGCTGCCGACTTCATCGATCAATCGCACGATCCAGGCGGCGTTGTCCGTGGTGAGGTCCGACCACTTCGGCCGCTGTGCGTAGAGCGCCACGTAGAACTGATGGTGCTGCCGGGTCTCGGCCAGAGAGCGCTCCAGGAGCGCGCGTCGCTGATCGACCGTGAGTCGGTAGTCTTCAGCGTACCGTGCCACGTACGCCCAGCGGAAGTCCCACGACTCATACGTTGCCGTCACCGTGAGCACGTTGTCCATTTCGTCGACGCTCAAGAGCTCCATTTCCCGCGTCCACTTTCTCAAGACGCGTTGGTAGTCCGTGGCGACGTACTCCCTGGGTCCTTCGTCCAACCGTACGCTGGGCCTCGCGCAGCCAACACCCAGAAGCAGCGGCAGCCAGAAGACCAACCCGCACCACCGCGAAGACCAACCGTTCGACACGGCGCTACTGTAGCACCCGTCGCGCGTCGCAGACTACTCGACGGGAATCACAGCGCGGGCAGCCGTTCCAGCAGGCCGTATTCGATGGCTTGGTGCACCGCCTGATGATTGGCACGGTGGCCCGGTCGGCGTGCCGCGAGCTTCCCGAGGGGCGGTCCTCCGAACAGGTACAGGTCGCCGATCAAGTCCAGCAGCTTGTGGCGAGCGAACTCCAGATGGGTTGCGGCAGCACCTGGCGAAGCCACGCTGCCGTCCGGCTCTACCACCATCACTGCACGTGGGTCGACGTGTTGAGCCCGGCCGATGGCCTGCAACTCTCCATACTGTGAGCGGAACCCAAAGGTCCGCGCGGGCGCCAACTCGGCCATGAACCTCTCGACCGTGCCGTCCCAGCTGGCACTCTGCGCTCCAATACCCGGCGAATCAAACTCGATGCTGACCGCCAAGTCGACCGTACTGGCGGGCTCAAACGAAAAGCGGGATTCGCCGACCAGGACTTCGCCGGCCTGCGCCACCCGGAGCAGTGGACGACCTCGCGGCGGTGCCAGCGCTCGCAGCGCACACGCCAACTCCTCCGCACCACCGTCCAGCAGAGGGATTTCAGCTCCCTCCACGACGATGCTCACGCCGCTTTGCACCCCCAGCCCGCCCAGCGCGCCCAGCAGGTGCTCCACCAGATCGACGTCGAGGTGGCCCCCCTTGCTGCCCACACGGACCCCGTACTCCGCCTGCGTGACCACGAGTTGCTCTCGAGCCACCTGCTCCGCCCCGTGCACGAAGCACACGGGCCCGGGCGTACGGATCAGCGCGACGGAACACTGATTGCCCGAGTGCAGTCCGCGTCCATGGAAGCTAATCCGGTCCACCTCGTCTCCAGAGTTGGGCCTCGAGACCCAGGAACGCGCTCTACTTTCCCTGTACGTCGAAGATCGTTACGACGAAGATCAGTAGCAGAAGTAGGGCCAGGCCCGCAGCGTGAATGTGTGCCTCGATGCGTGCGTTCGGCCGTCGCCGCGTCACGGCCTCATACGACAGAAACATGAGTCTGCCCCCGTCCAGGGCAGGGAACGGTACCAGGTTGAAGCCTCCCAGGTAGGCGCTGAGCACCCCCAGGAAGTACAAATACGTGGTCCAGCTTTCGGCCGCCGCTCTGGTGGTCACTTTGACGATTCCGACCGGGCCGGTGAGCTGAGGCTTCTCCTTGCCCGTGACGATGCGAACCAGCCCCACCACCAGATCGCGCACGACCTTCGCGGGCAACACCACCGAGCGCACGGCGGCTTCGCGCAAAGGAACCACCGCGTGCGTGAAGACCGGTCGGACTCGGATCTCGCCCCCCTTGCCCTCTTCCTTGGGGCGCGGAGTCACTTTCAGCGTCACCTTGCGACCGCCGCGCTCGACCTCGAATGGAAGGGGTTTGCCCGGACTGTCGAGGATGATCTTGCGCATCTGCTCCCAGTCCTCGATTCGCGTCTCGCCAATGCGTACGATCTTGTCGCCGTCCTTCATCTTTGCAGCCTGGGCAGCTCCGTCCTTCATGATCTTGATGGTGGTGGTGGGTAAGGACTCACCGCCGACCGCGAAGGCGACGAAGAACAGCACCGAGGCGAACAAGTAGTTGGCGAGCGGGCCTGCGAAAATGGTGGCAATCCGTGCCATCAGGGTGGCGTTGGCGTAGCTGCCCTGGTCGTCCGGCTCGACCTCCTCGAAGGGGTTCATGCCGGCGATCTGCACGTAGGCCAGAAAAGGAATCAGTGCGACTTGGTAGACGGTTCCGCTTTGCTTCGCCTGGACGCGCCAGAGCGTTGGCCCGAATCCGATGCTGAACCGGATGACCCGCATGCCAAAGGCGCGCGCGATGACGTGGTGCCCTCCCTCGTGTACGACCATCAGCAAGGCGAGGCCGAGGATGCCGACGATGTAGAGGTACCAGCTCATATTGGATTAGCTCGGGATCCCATTTTCATAGTCCCACGGGGGGTGGCCTGCCACTTTCCCTGCCACTCGGTACCTACAGCAGGAAGGAAACGCCCAGGGAGAAGGTTGGATAACCCAGCCGCATGGTCAGTGCCGCAAACTCCGTGAAATTCCACCGGGCACCCGCGTAGATGCCGGCGTCCACCGACAGGTCGGAAGTGCCTCCACCGTAGTCCGCTGACACGATCGTCACTCCCGGCTCGCCGAACACGCTCCACTGCTCGCTCAGCCAGAAGTTCCATTGGAGGACAACCGGGAACACCAGAAAGTTGGCGTTGGTTCCCTCACGGAAGTCGACGCAGTAGCGCTCCTGCGGATCGGCCGGATCAGGCGCCGTTTCATCACAGTTCCGCTGAGACTGATCGATGGCGTGGCGGACGAAGTCCACGCCGACGCCGATGCCGACGGTGTTGTTGATGCTGGAGATGAAACCGTTGTCCACGATCTCGATGGTGGTGCGCAATCCCGCCCCGTAGCCGTTTCCGGTCGCCATGCCAGGTGGATCGACGAGACCGAGGTTGAGGTGTGGTTCGAGCTCGAGGGTGTAGTCGGGGTGCGCTCCGATTCGACGGATCACGAGCCGGTCGGCTTGGGCGGATGTGGCGGCGGTGAGGGCGCCAATCACGATGGTCCCGGCCAGCACACGCCGAGCGGCGTCAGGGCCGCCAGTGGCCGAGTGCTCGAATCTGGAACACGCGTTGCGCAGCGAGGACATGTCCGCTTCCTTCACCCTGTGCCAGCCATCTCCGGATCGGGATCGCCCGTGGCCCAGGGCCACAGCTCATACCCTAAGCCCTGCGCGCGTCGATCGCAGCGTCCGCGGGCCAGCAATGAGCCTCGGTCGCCTGTTCGGTCGGTGGTCCGGGCCGCTATTGCCGGACCCCGCATGGGCTGGTAGCGTGCCCAGCCCGCGTCGCATGGAGTCGAGCCGCTTGGAGCCGACCCCCGAGCGTCCGCCATCGCTCCAGGACTACCCTTCCCAGGCAGGAGAGACAGATGAGTCAGCCGAATCTACCGCCAGGTGCACAGCCCACGAATCTTCAACTCACCGGTGGCGCGGCGATCGTCGCTCCGGTCACGGCTTTTCCGTCTGGTGTCCCCGGTAACGCCCTGGTGGTGATCCCACTCAACAAGCCGACCGACGAGCTGATCGAGTCGATCAAGAAGGGGCCAGTGGTCATTGATGCCGATCAGATGTGGAAGCTGCTCGGCTTCAATGGGCCGGCCGTTCAGGTTCAGGACAACGAGGGTCGGCCCATCATGATCGGCCTCGAAGACCTGCTGAGCGGTCTGGAGAAGCACTGGCAGGAGAACAAGGACGACCTGAACCGAGGACGCCTGTACGCGCAGGAGCTGATGAAGCACGCCCGCTTCGAGAAGGCCGAGAAGGTGATGGCTCGCGTAGTGGCCAATGGGGGTACTGGCGAAGACTGGCTCGGCCTGGGCGTGGCGCAATTGCAGCAGAAGAAGTGGGACGAGGCCGAGGGGACGCTCAAGGGCGCACAGAACCTCCTTGCCGAGAATCCCTTCCCTCCGCTGCACCTGGCCAAGGTCTGCAAGGGAAAGGGCGACGAGAAGCTGGAACGCGAAATGATCGAGAACGCCATCACCATCGATCCCAACTGCGTCGATGCTTGGGCGTATCTTTTCACGCAGATCCGCGAAAGTGAATCCGAGAGCGCGGCGCTGAAGGCGATCTCCGATCTGGCCGACGCCGAGCCGAACAAGAAGAGCGCGGCGCCGTTCATTGCCGTTCAGGGATTCTTCGCTGCCCAGGAGGAGACGCGAGATCAGGCCATCGAGTGGGCGCAGAAGGCCGTGGCCCGCAACGGCAAGGACCCGCTCGCCCTGATCAGTCTTTCGGCCCTGTATGGCCAGAAGGGGGAGCTTCGCAAAGTAGTCGAGGTTCTGCAGCCGGCCGAACCTCTGATGGCTCGCGACGTGCGCCTCGCCAACAACTACTTCGAAGCCCTGATGCAACTGCGCGAGCTCGACAAGGTGAGGAACCTGCTGAACGCACTGGCCGGATCGCAGAATCCGCAGGTCAAGCAGTTCGCTGTCGAGCGCTCCCGCGCCGTCGCACAGATGCTGCAACAGCAAGCTCGGCAGATGGCAGGGGTCGGGAATCGACCACCGGCCAAGACTTGATTTGGGTGGTGCCGCTTCCGCCTGACGGAGTGCAGCGCGCGAGGCCTGCTGCGGGCCCGCTCGGCGCGTGTCAGTGGCGGGTCAAGATGAGCACGCTCTTGGCTTTAGGGTCCGGAGTCTCGTCACAGTTTTTGTGCTCACCCGAACTGGTGACCTGCAAAATGCGTAGCGTTCGGCGCGGCGTCGGCGAACCCTCCGGCAACTTCCAGATGCCGCCGGGAGCTTCGGCACTGAAGCCACGATCGCCCAGACGCCGCTGGTAGTCGGCCACGAGCTTCTGGGGGGATGCTTCCGACCAGAATGCGTCCCACACCGACTGTTCGCCGCCGGGGTGCAGGAGCCGCTTGCCGCAGAGGTGTACGGCCGTGGGGTGCCATGGCAGCCCGTAGCCATCGAAGATGCTCTGGTCTTGCTTGGGTCCGGCAGTACCGGACCGGAGGTCAGGCAGGGTTGGCGGGTCCGGAAGATCGATGCGGGAGTAGTCCGTGTCGTCATGGTCCGCACCGGTGCTCTGGGGAAGCGCCTGCCCTTCGGGGCGTGCCTCCGTCGATGCGGAGGGTCGGACCTCCGACTGCGGTGCGTCCGACTCCGTCAGAGTCTCACCGTCCGGCCGCTCACACCGGCTGCACCCGGCGCTGAGCGCCGCCAAGACCCCCGCCCCGCCAAGTATCCAGCCGGCGTGGTGCCGCAGGTGCGTGTCCTGTTCCATCCGTTGTCCAGTATCACCTCGGAGTGGCCCCGTCGTGTCGCAAATCGGCTGGATCCAGCCAAATGCGGCTGCCGCCGCGCAGCGGGGAAGTTGGCCGCGACGGCCCGGGTCGATGACAGTGGGAGGGTGCAGCCCGGAGACCTCGTGTCCAAGAAGTACCGTCTGCGCCAGCGCCTGGCCGAAGGCGGGATGGGGGAGGTGTGGTCGGCGCGCCACGTCCGAACCGATCGTGACGTCGCAGTCAAGGTACTGCTCAAGTCGCTCGCCTCCAACACCGAGGCGCTGTCGCGATTCGTGCAAGAGGCTCGGGCTACCGGTCGACTGGACCACCCGAGCCTGGTGCGGGTGTTCGACGCTGGACTCACCGCCGATGGACGCCCCTACCTGGTGATGGAGCTGTTGGACGGCGAGAGCCTCGAGGCGCGCCTGCACCGTGAACGGCGGCTTTCAGAGTTGGCCACCTGCGACATCCTTTCTCAGGTGGCCGACGCCGTGGCGATGGCGCACGGTGAGGGGATCGTCCACCGGGACCTCAGCAGCGCCAACGTGTTCTTGGCAGCCCCCGCCCTGGGCGGAGAGCCGACACCGAAGATTCTGGACTTCGGCATCAGCAAGGTGCTTCGCCAACGTGGCGACGGCTGGGTGAGGACCGAGGACGGCGCCCTGCTGGGCTCGCCCGCGTTCATGAGTCCGGAGCAAGCCGAAGGCGCCGAATGTGCCGACGAGCGCACCGACGTCTGGTCGCTGGGAGTGCTCCTGTACCTTTGCATCTGTGGTCGTACGCCCTTCCGCGCACGGAACCACAACACGTTGATGTTGGCGGTCATGACCAAGCCCCACAGCCCGCTACGGCGCTGGGTGCCCAGGGCAGACGCTGAGCTCAACGATCTGGCTGAAGCGTGCCTCATCAAGGATCGCGACCACCGTCTGGCGACCGCCGCCGAGTTCGCAGAGCGGCTGCGTGCGGTGGGGCGTCGGCTGGCACAGAGTCGCGAAGAGTCGCATTTCGTGCCGCGACGTCGGATGACGGACCGATTCCCGTCCGAGCGCATCGCGACCGGTTCCGCACGGCGCGCCAGGCTCCGGGTGGCTTCGCGACGCCCCTCGACCGGAGTCGCACGCGGATCCTGGCTGCCTGGTCACAGCTGGTCGAGAGGGGCGCTGGCTGCGGCGGCAGGCCTGAGTGGAACCGCCGTTGGACTCATCGTGGGCGTCTCGATGGCGTCACCAGCGAACCCGTCCGCGTCGGCCAAAGCGCTGATGCGGCCCGCGGCAACCGTTACGGGTTCGGCAGTCGCCCGGGTGAATCGGCTGGAGCTCGCCGCGCGCAGAGCGGCCGCCGCGGCCAGGAGTCGACCCTCAGTCGACGAGGGCGAGCTCGACCTGGCACGCGCCGTCGCCCGCGGGCTGGGCCTGAGCCAACGGAAGCGGCGACGGTCGCGTGGCCGCCGATGATGCGATCGGCTCGCCGCGAAGGGCGCCCTCGGCCCTGCACGCGGGGCGCTCCTCTGCTAGTCTGCGCCCGAGGCGCCCCGCTGAAGCACTGGTCAGGACGACGGAACGAATCGTTGGCCCCGCAAGCCGTCTTGCCGGGACGGCGGCTTCCGTGCGCGCCCCCGATTCATCCGTGGGAGTCGCGGCGCTTCCCCGTCTGGAGTGCGACCCACCACGACGAGCGCTGGGTGTCGACTGACCCCACGGTCACGCGTGACCGGTCAGTTGGGTAGAGCCGATGCTGGTCTTCGTCTTGGCCGTCGCATCGGCGCTGGTGTTCTCGTTTCTGTGTTCCGTCTCGGAGGCGGTGCTACTCACCGTCGGCCACGCGCAGATCCAGAAGCTCGGAAAGAGCAAGGCGGGCAAGATCCTGCGGCGGTTCAAGGGGGAGATCGATGTCCCCTTGGCGGCAATCCTCGTGCTCAATACCGTGGCACATACCGTGGGAACCGCGGTGGCGGGCGCCCGGTACGGTGAGGTCTTCGACGGTTCCACCCTGTGGATCTTCTCGCTGGTGTTCACCACCGCCATCCTGCTGTTCACCGAGATCATGCCGAAGACGCTCGGGGTGACGTTCGCCACGCGTCTGGCGATGCCGGTGGCGGTAGGGGTGAATGCGCTGATTGTCGTCCTGGCCCCTCTCCTATTCGTGACCCGCAAGTTCTCCCGGTTGCTCAGGCGTGGGCAGCACCGTCCCGTGACGTCTGTCGAGGAAATCCGATTGTTGGCAGCGCTGGGGCGTACCGAGGGCGCGCTCGCTGCACGAACTGCGGACCTCATCGAAGGAGCTGTCTCGCTGAAGGAGCTCACGGCCTACGATGTGATGGTGCCGCGAGATGGCGTCGTGTTCCTGTCCGGCCAAAGAGACTTGGCCAGGAATCTCACCCTGATCAAGCGCACCGGCCACAGCCGCTTCCCCTACACACCGGATGGCGATCTCGACAGCGTCAGCGGCATCATTCTGACCAAGGACTTGATGTTTCAGCTCCGCGAGCAGCCCGATCGACCGGACTACGAGTCGCTGCTCGGGCCGGTGATCGCGGTGCCCTCCTCCGCAGCGTTGGAACGGCTGCTGAGGACCTTTCAGCAGGAGCGACGTCACATGGCCATCGTGGTTGACGAGTACGGTGGCACCCAAGGGATTGTGACGCTCGAGGACGTGCTCGAAGAGATCGTGGGCGAGATTGAGGACGAGAGTGACCGCGTCAACCCGTTCATCACTCGTCGTCCCGACGGCACCATCGTGTGCCGCGGCTGGGCCGAGACACGCAAAGTGTTCGAGCTCCTCGGGATCGAAGAGGAGGTGGAGATGGTCAGCATTGGCGGGTTCGTGGCAGACCTGATTGGGCGCGTTCCCGCGGCAGGCGACCGAGTCGAGTGGGGAGGGCACGAGTTCTTGGTGGTGCTGGCCAGCCCCCGACGGGCCGAGCGGGTGGAGGTGCGCTGCGTCCAGTCGCGACCCGGTCCGGGCGCCACCCGGACGGGCTCGTCCCGTCCGCCGTCCAATGCTGGCAAGTAGCTGATTCCATTGGGTCCAGTCCAGCGGCTGCGCCCCGGGTTCGAAGGTTCGTCTGGCACCAGTTGGAGCACCCAGACACGGATCGCACTCCGGGTGGTCACGCTATGTCACCCCTGAATTGACATCTGAACAGCCGCGCAGTATCCGATCACCACGACGCGTTTCGGCAGCGAACCGTGGCGCGTCATCGGCATGGGCTGGCAGGGCATTCCGGCCGCCCCATGTCGAGATCGGGTCCCCAGGCTCCCCGGCGCAGGAGGCGCGTGAAATGGACGAGAAGCAGAAGACGAAGGCACTCGAAATCGCCATTGCCAGCGTGGAGAAGGAGTTCGGTCGCGGCGCCATCATGCGGCTGAGGGAGGACGAGACCATTGGCGCCGACGTGCCCTGTGTGCCGACCGGCTCGATAGGGCTCGACATCGGTCTGGGGATTGGCGGCTATCCGCGCGGACGGATCGTCGAGGTCTACGGACCGGAGTCCAGTGGCAAGACGACCCTGACGCTACACGCCATCGCCAACGTTCAGCGCCAAGGTGGCGTGGCAGCGTTCATCGACGCCGAGCACGCCCTCGATGTCACGTATGCTCGCAAGCTCGGAGTCAGGACCGAGGAGCTCTTGATCAGCCAGCCCGACTACGGAGAGCAGGCGCTGGAGATCGCGGACATGCTGGTGCGCTCTGGCGCCGTGGATCTGGTGGTGATCGACTCGGTGGCGGCCTTGGTCCCCAAGGCGGAAATCGAGGGTGACATGGGCGACTCTCACGTGGGGCTGCAAGCGCGCCTGATGAGTCAGGCCCTGCGCAAGCTCACCGCGACGGTTTCGCGCTCGCAATGCATCATCTTCTTCACCAACCAGATTCGAATGAAGATTGGTGTGATGTTTGGCAACCCGGAGACTACCACCGGGGGCAATGCGCTGAAGTTCTACGCGACCGTGCGACTCGACGTCCGCCGCATCGGGGCCATCAAGGAGGCCGGGCATACCGTCGGAGCAGGGCGAGACGTGACCGTGGTGGGCAATCGCACCCGGGTGAAGGTGGTGAAGAACAAGATGGCGCCTCCGTTCCGCGAGGTCGAGTTCGACATCCTCTACGGAAAGGGCATCAGCCGGTCGGGGGAGATCGTCGACCTGGGTGTGGATCTCGGTATCGTTCAGAAGAGCGGTGCCTGGTATTCGCTCGACGGCGAGCGGATTGGTCAGGGCCGAGACAACTCGCGGACCTATTTGGAGGAGAAACCCGAGTTGCTGCAGAAGATAGAGCAACTCATCCTCGAGAAGTTCGGTCTCGCGCGAGCTGCGCCCGCGTCCAAAGTAGATGCCGATCCCGCCACCAACGCGTCAGCGCCGGCAGGAGGGGGCAAGTCAAACAACGGCTCTGCGAAGCGAAGCGCCAGCCCCAGAACGTAGTTCTGGGGCTGCGTAGGAATGGCCGCGCGAGCAAGGCTCGCGTGGCTTCCTCAAATCACATGCGTTCCCACGCCGTCCCCACCCCAGGAGGCGTTACATCGGGCTTGCGCGGGATACACGTGGTGACGCGTCAAACGGGTCTCAGTGTGCCGCCCGTTTATGCCCCCCGGGGCGCGTCTGGGGGTACTCGACGCACGGTCACGGAGGTGAGTTTGGGAACCCGCGAGCTGCGCTCGCGGGCTACTGACAACCTGTGGACAACCGTGGACCAACCTCTGCGGTGCCTGTCGGCAATCAGTGCCTGCAGAGGAGAACCTGCGGACAAAGTCGTGATGGCCCGTGGAGCGCCTGGGGTCGCGACGGCGCTGATACGCGACCCTCGAACTGCGTTCGAGGGTGGCTGGGGATGCAGGCACGATACGGTGCTGATACGCGACCCTCGAACTGCGTTCGAGGGTGGTGGCTGGGGATGCAGGTACGATACGGCGCTGATACGCGACCCTCGAACTGCGTTCGAGGGTGAGGGTTGGGGATGCAGGCACGATACGGCGCTGATACGCGACCCTCGAACTGCGTTCGAGGGTGATCTCTCAGAACTCCAGCGCCAGCCCGAGCATCCAAGTGCTGGTGCCGACGCGCATGCAGTCACCGCCAAAGCAGTCCAGCGTGCTCTTGTACCACTCGAAGAAGAAGTAGGAGTTGTTCACGCCGGTGGTGTTGTCCATCTCGATGGCAGAGTCTTCATCTAGGGAGTCGAGCAGGAACATGCCGCCCAACGCGAACTGCCAGCCATACGAGGCGCCGCGGCCTTTGGTCCCGCTGTGGTCGGCGACACCGTCCCCGTCGCCCACGGACCACAAGGCATAGCCGACACCGAGCTTGCCGTAAGCCGCCAAGGGGATTGGTGTCTCCCGAGCGAGCACGTCCACGCGAAGCACTGCCACGGCGTACGCCGGCAGTAACGTCAGAGTCGTCTCCTGTGCAGCGCGCTCCGTGGGATTATCGGCAATGAATGCGTCAGCCTTGTACCGGGTGTAGCCCAAACCGAAACCCGGTCCGATGGTGCCCACCCAGGGGATACGGAATGCTTGCCAGTCGAACTCCAACCCGATGAGGTACCGCTTCTTCTTGCCGAAGGTGTCTTCGAAGGGAGTCGCGCCCGCGAACTCATCATCGATGTCCGGCGGATAGGGTCCGAAGCGGATCTCCAGAGCGAAGTCCTGAGGCGACCCCGTTGGTCCCGTGCGCTCCAATCCACCGTAGGCACCGAACTCGTCGACACCCTGTGCGTTTGCAGGCGATGGCGTGAGCGTCACCATGGCTCCGGTCACAGCAGCGCACAGCAGAGCAACCGGGCCTCGGGCGGGACGGGACGTGAGCCCACAAAGACGCATCAGGGCCGCCTATTCAGCACACCGCGTGCCAGTCTGCAAATCCGAAGGAATTCCAGCGGCGGAGCCGCCCGTCCGGGGCGCCCCGCGCCAGGTTGGCGATTCGTTCTCCGGCCATGCCAAACTGGCAACCGGCTGATAGGGTTGCCGTGATGGATTCTGGTTCGCCAGCGCTGCTGCTCGGGCGTTTTCGAGTGACCGGGTGCCGCAGCGGCGGGCGCGTACAGGTGCTGGACGCGCTCGACGCGGCAGCGAAGCCGGAAACGGACGAGGCCGGAAACGCACGGCGGCCAGAGTCATCTTCCGTCCGTCTGGTCAGCCTGCCTATTTCGACAGTGGCCGGCGCCTCCGTCCACGACCCGCGCCCGGGCGTCCATCCGGGCCGGCTCTTGGAGAGGTACGGGCGCTACGCGATTGGGTGCGAGGGAGTCCTTAGGCCCGTCATGGCCGGCTTCGCGGCCGTTGCGCTTCGCGGCTCTGACGGAGCAGGTCCGACGGCGCGTCTGATCATTGCTTACGCGACTCCATCGGCAGGGCTCGATGACGAGCTGCGAAGCGGTGCTGCCGCGCCACGCCGGGTTGCCGATGTCGTCCGGGCGGTGTCGGTAGTCCTGCGAAGACTCCATGACCAAGGGGTATCCCACGGCTGTATCAGGCCCGAGCTGATTGGCGTGGAGGGCGGACTGGCGTGGCTGGGTGGATTCGGAGTGGCGCCTCTGGCTCACGCCGTGGACGGGGCGGGGCTGGTCGCCGCAGCGGTCCCACGGGGCTACCGGGCGCCCGAGCAGCAAGAACCCTCACCGGCTCAGCCGCAGCTCTGGACGGACACGTACGCCCTCGGTGCCGTGGCCTCCGCCCTCCTGGCAGGTGCCAGCCCGTCCGACGATCAGGTGTCCACACCCCGAGCTCTGGGCGCAGTCGTTTCTGATCGAGTCGAGGCGCTGGTCGCGGCGGCCCTCAGCCGCTCCCCCGCCGGACGTCCTGGCGACCTCACCGCTTGGGCGGAGGAGCTCGCCGACGCCCTGCTCTCGACCTGCGCGGCGCTCCCCCTTCAGGTGGGTGGTTCGGAGCAGGTGCCCCAGGCGCGAGCCGACGCGGCGCCAGCCATCGAGCAAGCTGCGGCACCGTCGAAGTCGCCCCCACTCGCGGAGCCTACCATCGCGCCGGAGGCGGCCGCGCCGCTCCCAGGGCAGCAGACCGTCGACACGGCGCGCGTCGTGCCCGAGCCCCACCGAAGCGCCTCCACGGGGCTGCGCGTGCTGATTGGCGTGCTGCTGCTAGGTGGCGTCCTGGGGCTGGGCGCCACCGTGGTGGCAGGCTTCGTGGCGGCGATGCGGACTCCACCCCCAGCCCCGACCACTGCAGCCGGGGGTGCCGGTGTGACGTCGCCTGCTCCGCCCGCCTGGGTGGCGCCGGCGCCCGCGGATGCCGGGGCCGTTCCGGAAGCGTCCCGGTTGGAGGATGCCGGGACGTCTGACGAGGTCGAGCCCGATTCGGGGAGCCGAGACGTTGGGGTGCCGCCGGGCCCATCCGGTACCGCACGCCACGCCTTCAGTATCCGAGATACGCGCGCCGTCATCCCCGTCGATGGGCAGGTTCCGATCTGGGGTACGGCGGATGCCGCGGTCACCATCGTCGTGTTTGGCGATCTCGAGTGTGAGCACACGCGTCGCGCGCATAGCGTCATGACTGAGCTGCGGACCCAGTATCCCAACCAAGTGCGCGTGGCGTGGCGGAACCGCCCCCTGGCGAGTCACCCCCGTGCTGCCGATGCGGCGGTCGTGGCCGTCTCGCTGTTCGAGGAGCTGGGCCACCAAGCATTCTTTCGATTTTGGCGGGCCGCAAGCCGCAGTCCGGAGGCGGAGGTCGATCTCGAAGCGTGGGCCACCGAAGCAGGGGCGCTTCCCGGAAGAGTCCGGCGTTGGCTTCGCCGGGCGACCGAGCCTTCGGCTCTCGCCAAAGACCTGGAGATTGCGGGGCGCTTCAACGTCCGGGCAACGCCGACCTTCTTCGTGAACGGGGTGCGCGTCGAGGGCTACTATCCCGTCGAAGCCTTCGCCCCGATGGTGGAGCGCGAGCTCGAAGCCTCGCGCGCTGCCCTGGCCCGAGGCATCCCGGCCGAGGACCTCTACCGGGTGCGAGTCAACCGCAACCTGATCAACGCGGGCCCCGAGGACTGAATCAACCCGCGGCTCGAGTCAGAGGCGAACTTCGACGTGGGTGGTGCGTCGCAGCCCCTGCAACCAGTGGCGGCGGGCCTCGTTCATCTTCTCCATGTAGACCCGCTGATTCAGCTCCTCGGTCGCCTCCTCGAACGAGGGCAGGCTGGATTCCTGGCGTTCGAGCAGCTTGACGATCACGATTCGGTCGCCGTCCCGCACGGGAGCGGAAACCTCGCCGACGTCCAATCCCACCGTGGCCAGGTCGACCGCACTCGGAAGCTTTCCGAAGCGAAGCTTGCCGAGCAGCCCACCGTGCTGCCGAGATTCGTCGTCGGTCGAGTGCGCGCGTGCGAGCTCAGCGAAGTCCGCTCCGCGTCGGGCCTGCGCCACCAGTCGCTCGGCGAGAGCCCGTGCCCGTTTGGACTGGGTGCTGTTGTTGTGTGGCGCATCCAGGACAATCCAGGCCGCCCGGAACCAGAGCTTCTTGCGCTCGTCGCGGGCGATTCGACCGTACGCCGCTTCGAGATCACTCGACGTGATGCGGATTCGGCCCTGCAAGCGCAGATTGAGCATTTTCGCGTCGAGGAGTTGTCGGCGGATCTCTCGGCGGTATTCCGCTTCGTTCATGCCGCTACGCGCCGCTTCCTGAACGATTTGCAGGGAAGTCAGCCCGTTCTGCGCCGCAATTCGGGCGATGGCTTGATCGATTTCCTGCGGGGACACCACGATGCGCAGCTTGTTGGCTGCGCGTTGCTGTAGTTGTTCCTCGACCATCCGATCCAGCAGGAGCTCGTACATCTGAGAGATGGCCGCAGTCCTTTGTGCGCCCGGCGGGAGTTCGCGGTGAATCCTCAGCAGGAAGGGGCGGGCCCGTGAGCGCAGGTCGCTGAGCAGGATGGCATGTTCCCCCACTACCGCGACCACCCGCTCGACCACGGCGCATTGTGCCGGACGAGCGGCCAGTATCCCCACCACGGAGCTCAGCGCCACCAAGCACAACAGTGCTCGCTTTCGCCAGGTCGAGCTTGGCCCGCTTCCGGTACTGCGCGCGCTCATGTCGGGGCTATTAGCACAGATCGGCAGTGCGCAAGAGCAGTAGCGGCCCGAGCTCTCCGGTCCTGCAATCACGCGCCCGCGGACGCCTGCCGGCGTGTGCGCAACACCAGCCGCATCACCAGCTCGGCGGCGAGGAGCAGCAGGAGCAGAACCGCCAGCTCCGCGGAAGCGTCGACCTGGCTCCGGCCGATGGCGGCTTCCTGCTCCTGTGCCTTGGCGTCGAGCTTCTCGGGTTGGCGTGACACCTCCTGCGGATCCAGCGTCACGATCCGCACCTGCGACTCGTCCCCCAGCCTGACCTGATAGCGACCGGCGAGCTCCACCGTCGCGATCCTCTGTGCCGCATCCACTGCGTCGGGACGCGTGGCCCCCGGCCCCGTCTCTCGAATCTCGACGGCGCCCTTCGGACCCTCGATTTTCGCCTCGACGCCGACCGGGAACGACCAGACCGATCCCGCCACGCTGCGCAGCGGTCCGGCGCGGTCCGTCGCCAGCGCCATCACGTGGTCGAGCAAGGCCACGAAGCCCGGCCGCAGCGCGAAGTCACTCAGATCCACCGAAGCGGGGAGCCCGGCGGTCAAGGCGACTCCGCGGCCGACAGTCCGCTCGAGCAGCCACGGATTGCCATCGCTCCACCGAGCCAAAACGCGCGTGCCAGCCATCGTTGCGCCGGACAACTCAGCGCGGCCTCGAGCTCCGAGGTCGGTCAGGCTGCCGGCTTCGCTTCCCAGCCAACTGAGTGAGCCGAGGTCGATCCTGTCCGACCCCGGCTGGTCCTCCCAGCGCACGGCGCCGCCGACGAAGGGCTCCAGAGTCGAGCCGAGTTGCACTGCCTGCACTCTGGGACCGAGCAATGCCAGGGCCACCCCGCCTCGCTCCATCCATTGGGACAACGCAGCTCGTGCCTCTGCGGGCAGCCCGGGCGGGTCGTCGAGCACCACGGCGGCGTAGGCCTTCAGCTCGCGAAGATCGTCCGGCAACAGAGTCAGTGGTCGCACGCTCGCTGCGCTCTGGAGCGCCAACAACGCCTGCTCCACCGTGGTCATTCCGCCGGTCGTTACCGAAGCCGCGGCGCGATCCACGACGACGGCAATGCTCGAGGCACTGTCTTCCGGAGCGACCGGGGCGACATCGTCCTGGGCAATCGCGTCAGTGCCGGTGAGGCGAACACTCAGATCCGCCGCCGGAGTCCCCACCTCGACGGTAACCGTCTGAGCGCCGCCACGCACGGCCAGAGATTCCGCAATCAGTACACGACCGGCCTCGGGGACCTCGTTGGGCTCGGCTTCACGCGCGGCCGTGGAATTCTGCTGCGGCGAATCCACGACCACCTCGAGACGCCGGTTGCGGGCCGAACCAGCCGAAGCGCACGCCACGGTTGCGTCGACACGCCGCCCGCGCTGCTCGGCCTGAACGACTCCGCAATTCACCATCGGCTGGCGGAGGCCCGCCAGCGGCGCCCAAGACGGGGGCTCCCCCTCGGGCGCGGCCACGTCGGCGAGATCGCTCAGCAGCACGACGCGCTTGTCCACCTGGGGAAGCTGTCGCAGCGAGGAACGAGCCAGCTGCACCGCACCAGCCAAGTCCGTCGCGCGGTCGGAGACCCGCAGTTCCCCGACGGCGCGTCGTGCAGCGTCGAGATCGGTCGTGGCCGCCAAGGCGAGCCGAGCGGGTCGACCTGCCAGGACGATGGCGACTGCATCGCCTTCGCGGGCCGAGCGCAACAGTTCGCGTGCTCCGGCCTGTGCCAGCGCCCAGCGCGACTTCCCGTCTCCTGTCGTGGCGCGCATGCTGAGCGAATCGTCGACCACCAGGGCGAGCGCAACCGACGCGCCCGCGTCTCGTCCGAGCGAGAGACGTGAGCACCGTACGAGCGGAGTCGCCCCCAGCATGGCCAACGCCGCCACCATCAGCAGCCGAACGAGCAGCAGAAACCGATCCTCCAACCGGTTCATGTGCCGGGCGATGGGTGGTCGCCTGGGCACCAGCGACGCCGGTGGGAACTCCTGGCTCCGAGCGCGCCCACGCCGGAGGTAGTGCGCGGCCAGTGGGATCGCCACCAGCAAGCCCACCGCCAACGCAGCCACGACCACGAAGCTCATGCCGCTTCGCCTCCCGCGGCGGCGAGTATGCGTCGAACCGCTGCGACGGGGTCGTCGGACGTGACTGCCCGAATCACTTTGCCGCCGCGGGGCACCAACGTGTCTTCCAGCGAGGCAGCGATCCGTTCCAGGGCGGCCAGGTAGCCGGCGCGCGCTGCCGCGCCGTCGGTCTCCACGACGAGAGAGCCTTCGCTCGCGCGCAGCCGCACCGGACCCTCGAAGGGGAACGTCGCCTCCACCGGGTCCAGCACGCGAACGGCAACCACCGTGCGCCCGTGAGTGGCCAGCGCTGCCAACCGATCCGGAGCGGTACGCGGCAGATCCAGCAGGTCGCTCAGTAGCACCACGATGGACCCGCGGCGTGCGTGGCGAACGACCGGCAGCAGACTTCGTTCCACGACGCCCGGGTCGTTCGTCAGGTCGCCACCCGGCGTCGCGTCTTCGAGCGCACCCACGATGCGATCGAATGCTTCCCTGCCGGAAGTGCCGGGCAACGCGCGGCAACGCCGTCCCCCCAACCAGTCGAGGGCTACCGGATCCCCGCTGCCGAGGGCGATCCGTGCGAGTGCAGCCGCCAACACTGCAGCATACGCGAGCTTGGCGCCGGGGGCCTCGGCGCTGCGAAATGTCATCGACCGACTCGCGTCCACGACCAGCCGCAGGGTTCGGTCGGTTTCCGTCTCGAACTCGCGCACCAACAGCCGCGTGTGCCGCATCAGCGCGTGCCGGTCGAGCCAGCGCAGATCGTCCCCGGGGACGTAGTTGCGGTGGCCGCCGAATTCGATGCCTGCCCCTCGCTTGGGGCTGCGGTGGGTGCCCGCGTAGACACCGTCCGCGACCGTGCGTGCGGTGAGATGCAGCGGAGCCAGAAGACCCCAATCCAACGCTTGGCGGATTTCGGCGTTCACCGGATCAGCCCCCGTCCTTCGCGTCGGGCCAGTGAGAGCCGGCACCCCCGTGGGAGTCGCGGAGCAGGGGGCGGCGGCCGTTCACTTGGCCCCCAGCAGGCTCATGATCACCCCCATGGCCACCCCGACCAGCGCCGCTCCGAGCGCCACGATGATCCACAGTCGGCTCGGGGTGGTCGCGGCCTGGGCGCTGGGTCGGGTCTCCGGCGGC
>CAZSVU010000012.1:0-5308 GCA_964610275.1 uncultured Polyangiaceae bacterium
AGATAGCGGAATTCACCGGGCAGGTTTTCGTCGCGCCCGGAGAGGCCGCCAAGAAGACGGCCGAGGAACGCCCGATATTCGTCAACGTCTACATGCCCAAGCCGGGCACTTCCACGACGACCGCGTCGCATGGCGCCGGTATCGACTGCAGGTCGTCGTACGCCGGATCCCCCTCGATCCGTTTGGCACTCGGATCGACCGCGTAGACCTGCTTGCCGTTGTCCTTGAGTCCACCATAGGTCAATCGCGGAAACGGACGGCGCGCGGAATGGCCAACCACCGCGTAGGACTTCAGTTGCCAGAACGACTCGTAGTCGGAAGTCATGAGCACCTCTTCAACTCTCGCTCGGGAACCACCAGCAGGATACGCATGGGCTCGTCCTCCTCGGCTCCGTCAGAGCGTACGACCGCACGCACTCGCCGTGCCGCCCGAGGCACAAGATACGTGCCATGCCGCTGGCGCGCCCATGCGTGCCACGGAACTCCTCGGTCGTCTCATCGTGTCACGCACTACTTCAGTCTGACTCAGACTCCAATCCCCAGCGACGCGATGCAACGCGGATTCGACGGGATTTCTGCCTTGCTTGGGCTTTCCCGTCAGGGACTGGCCCGTCAGGGACTGGCGTGCCAGCCGTTGCCTCACGGCAACCGTGACATCACCGGTCGAGCGTCTTCACACCGAGACCGACGCTGCAGTCGACCTGGCGCACCCAGACGTTCAGGCTCCCGATGTTGTCGAGGTCGGCGCGACCGTTGGTGATGGCCGTGAATGCGCTACAGCTGATGTCGATGTGGTTCGCCCGCTCGTCGGTGCACCAGTACGTGTTGTTGGAATGGTTGTGCGGACAGACGTCGATGATCTGGACCACCGCGGACTGGTCGACTCGGCAGTAGCCGTTGTGTGTGTCCTGATTCTCATCATCGGGATGGTAGTAGGTTCCGCCGGGATTGCAGGCAACCTCGAAGCATCGACCGCAGGTGGTGCTGGGGCAGGTCGGGATACAGGGTTCGGCACCGGAGCAGGTGCAATCTCCGCCCTCCCAGAGGCTACTGTGATCGCCCAATGCGCCGAAGTAGGTCTGATTGTCTCCGCTGAGCGTCACGGCGCCGTTGCCCACGCAGGCGCTGTAGTTGATGTCGGTATTGCCGGTATCGTCAGCGCCCAGGGACTGGCAGTTCACCTCGCCGAAGAAGGTCGTGGTGTAGTCACCGTCCCAGCCCGTGCCTGAAGGCGGATCGGTCGTTAGCGCCTCGTACACGCACGGCACGGTCTGCGCGGCGGCAATGCTGCCGGGAACGATACAGTTGAGCCCGTCTTCGTAGCCCCAACCCGTGCAGCTGTCGGCGGCGGACGCGGGGTCCGCACAGGGCGGCATGCAGACGTCCGTGCCATCGCCGAACACGCCGCTGTCGTCATCGTCGACCATGTAGCCATTTCCTCCCGGAGGGAGCTCGGGGCGCGGGGCCAGATCGCAGCAGAGGTTCTGCGGAGCGGCAGCCGAACCGGGCACCAGGCATTCCTTTTGCATTTCCCAGCCCCACCCGTCGGTGTCCGGCGTGCACGTTTCGGGATCACCCTCGACCACCACATCGGTGAGATCTCCGTACTGGCACGGCGCAATGCAGACGTCCTCGTTGGGAGTGTCCGGATTGTCGTCGGTGTCCATGGAGATCACGTACCCGTTGCCGTTGCAGGCTTCCGATTCGACGACACACGGGATCCCCTCGGCCGCAGGCCTGGACCCAGGAACGATGCACGTGTCCTGGAATTCCCAGCCCCAACCATCGATAGGGTCAGTGTCCGACGCCGAATCCTGGCACGGTGGCACACAGCGCGGTTCGGCCGGGTCTCCGACCTCCGGGAACCAGTACCCATCGCCGGGGGTAGGTAGATCCGTGCGCGGCGCGGGCTCACACGCGGTTGCAGCGAGCGCGGCATCGGAAGTTCCCACGATGCATTCAGCCTGCAGCTCCCACCCCCAGCCATCCAGCACGCCTTCCGAATCGGCGTCGGTCAGGTCGCCGTGGACACAGACCGGCACACAGACGTCGTCGATCAGTCGTCCGCTTCCGGTACCCGTGCCGCCGGCGGCGCCACCAAGGCCCGTACCCCCACCGACGGCCGTCCCGCCGCCCACGGCCGTCCCGCCGCCCACGGCCGTCCCGCCGCCCACAGCAGTCCCCCCACCCACAGCAGTCCCTCCACCCACAGCCGGAGCGAGCCCGCCAGCGCCGGGGGCGCCACCGAGGACGGCGCCACCGCCCACGCCCGGCGCCCCTCCGAGCCCGGGAGCGCCGCCCAACCCGGCGTTGATCGGGATGCAGCTCCCCGCCGAGCAGGTCTGATCGGCGGGGCAGGCAAGGTTGCAGGCCCCGCAGTGAGCTGGATTGGCCGTCGTGTCCACGCACTGCCCATTGCAGAGCTGTTGCCCGGCCACGGCGCACACGCACGATCCGCCGGCACAGTTCTGCCCGGTTGCACACGCGATGTTGCAGCCACCGCAGTGCAGCACGCTGCTCGCCACGTCGACGCAACTCTGCCCACACGGCGTGAGTCCGGTTGGACACGAAGCCGCGCACACCCCGGAGGAGCAGAACAGACCCGGGTCGCAAGGCGTGCCGCAAGCGCCGCAGTTCTGGGCGTCAGCCATGATGTCGACGCAACCGGTCGCACACGCGCGGAGTCCGGACACACAGGTGCACGCCGAGCTCTGGCACTGTTGCCCGGCACCACACACGTTCGCACACGAGCCACAGTTGTAGGGATCGTTCGCGCTGTCCACACAAGTCGTGCCGCAAGCGATGTACCCCGTGGGGCAACTGAGTCCCGACCCTCCGCCGACGCCGTCCGTGCCGCCGACTCCATCGGAGGGCGATGAGCTCTTGTCTGCGCTACAGCCCCAGGCAAGAGCCGAAAATGAAACCAGGCCCCACAGCACGCCGATTCGCTTTGTCATGATCCGTTCTCCAGGCCCAGGCAGAAGCCATGTCGATCCGCCCGAGCTCCGCTCACTTCCACCACTGGCTGCGCCCTCGCTCACCTCGCACGATCCACTCGGGTCTCCACTCCCTGGAGTGTAGCCCTCAGGTCCGGATTTGTGAGACTAAAGCGCTTAAGTAGCAAGGGATTGAGGTGCAAAGCCAGCGGGGGTTTGCGGCCGCCGCCGGCAGTCGCTGTCCGGCCGAGTCGCCAGGTGTCCGAAAACATTGCCCCGGCCGATGGCGCACGTTCGCACCGGGCCATTGCGCTGGCTCAGCACCAGGCGATTTCATCTAGAACGGCAAGATACAAGCCCGGCGATACTGCACCGGGCGCGCATGCAACACGTGATGCGTTGGCGTACAATACCGGTGCTCAAGGCAGCCGCCCGTGGCTCCGACCACCGGCGAAAAGGGATTCGTACGGCTAGGAGCTCGTGCACATGACGCATCAACGCCTCTTCTCGGGTCTGCTGGCAGCTTTCTTCGCCTCACAGGTGTGGAGTTGCTCCGGTGACAAGGACGACGACGCTGCAAACGAGTCCGACGAGGCTGACAGCGGGGGTGCGATGGGCTCGGGCGGATCGGTCGGCGCCACTGGCGGGATGTACCCGGGCAGCGGCGGCGCCGACCTCGGCACGGGCGGCGCCGACCTCGGCACGGGCGGCGCCGACCTCGGCAGCGGCGGTACCGGCACCGGCGGAGAGCCCACGGGCAGCGGGGGCGACGTCACCGGCAGCGGCGGTACCGGTACGGGCGGACTAGTGAGCGGAAGCGGCGGCGCAACCGCTGGTGCCGCAGGCAGCGCCGGCGCTGCGGGCTCTGACCCAGCGACGGGAGGGGCTGATTCCGGCGTTGGGGGTTCGGGAGTTGGCGGGTCGAGTCCAACCAACGGCTGCGGACAGACCACACCGACCACGCCACCTGCAACCGTGGACGTCGGCGGAACCCAACGGACTTTCATTCTCGACGTTCCCCCCGACTACGATCCCAACACTCCCACCCCGATCGTGTTCGGGTTCCACGGGATGTCCACCAGCGGCAGCATGTTCCGAGGCCAGTACTACGGGAATCTGGGCTCCACTCTCGCCGACGACTTCCTCTTGGTACATCCCGACGCTCTCGGGGATCCCACCGCGTGGGATGCACAGGGCACCAGTGACATCGAGTTCTTTGACGCGATGCTGACGCTCCTGTCGTCACTCTACTGCGTGGACGAGGCGCGGGTCTTCGCCACGGGACACAGCTCCGGCGGCTACTTCACCAACACCTTGGCGTGCCAACGAGGAGACGTCCTGAGGGCAATCGTCCCAGTGTCTGGTGGCGGCCCATTCGTTTTCGGATCGACCACCTGCAGCGGTCAAGTTGCGGCCAGGCTCATCCACGGAACCACCGACGACACGGTACCAATCGCGAGCGGGGAGGATAGCCGAGACCACTGGGGAGGCGAGAACAGCTGCAATCTCGCTCAATCCACCATCATGGGCACCGCGTACCCGTGTATCGAATATGCGAGCTGCGACACTGGGTTCCCGGTACAGTGGTGCGAATTCGACGGCGGCCACGACTGGCCCGACTTCGCGCCCCAGGCCATCTACGACTTCTTCTCTAGCTTCTGAGTGCCAGCCCGGCCCCGGCCGAGGGTGGTCGGGCGCACCCCGATCTGCCAACCCGCCTGTCCGCCGCACGCGCAGCCAGCGGCAGCACCCCGGCCCCGCGTCTCGCGCAGCGTTGGTGCTTGCGGCAGACCGCTGATGCTGCTTATCAGTGACGGCAGCAAAGGCAGTGAAGGTCGGGTAGATGAGAACTTCGACAATGACGCTATCCGTCGCACTGGCGGCGGCAAGTTGGTGGTGCATGACTGCCTGCACTCGCGGGCGGAGCGAGGATGCTACCCCCTGCGTGCCGGGATACATGAGAACGTGCGCCTGCACGGACGGCCAGACGGGAGTGCAAGGCTGCATCGGCGATGGCCCCAACTGGGCGCAGTGTGACTGCAGCGGGGAGGCTGTGACCGGCGGCTCGGGTCCTGGCGGCCAGGGAGGCGCCGGCGAGCCGCTGGGGGTCGGCGGAGGCACAGGCGGCGGCCCACCCGTCGTCGGGAGCGGAGGCAACGACATCGGGACCGGTGGCTCCACCACGACCTGCGCGCCAGGCTCCACGCAACCCTGCATCGGACCGGGTGCCTGCAATGGAGCCCAGGTGTGCAGCGCGGACGGGTCAACCTGGGGGTTGTGTGACTGTGGGGCCAGTACCGGAGGGGCACCAGGCGTGGGCGGAGACACTGGCCTCGGCGGAGACACTGGCCTCGGCGGAGACACTGGCCTCG
>CAZSVU010000012.1:5408-31263 GCA_964610275.1 uncultured Polyangiaceae bacterium
GAGACACTGGCCTCGGCGGAGACACTGGCCTCGGCGGAGACACTGGCCTCGGCGGTGCCATCGTCTCGCCGCCAGGGTGCGGCGACGGATCGCTCGCCGCCTCCGAAGGCTGCGACGACGGCAACACCGCCAGCGGGGACGGCTGCGACGCAGCCTGCCAGGTGGAAGACGGTCATGCCTGCACCCCGGCCGCGGTCGGCACGACGATGGTGATCCCGGCCGTCTTCCGTGACTTCCTGTCCACGCACGAGGACTTCGAGCCCAACGCAACCGGGATGGAAGAGGCCACCACCGGCCTGTTGAACCCGGCACTCGCCCCCGATGGGCGTCCGGTGCTCGCGGTCGTCGGCGGCGGGATCACCAGTAGCGAGACCTTCGACCAATGGTACCGCGACGTGGATGGTGTAAACGGCACGGTCGCCGGCCAGCTGGTGCTCTACGACAATGGACAGGGGGGGTACGTCAACCGGTGGGGTGCGGGCGGCGAGCAATGGCTCGCGTATGAGAACGTGCAGTGGTGCGGAGAAGGCGGAACGGGTTGTGCCTCGTGTACGCAAGGAAGCTACGCGCAGTGCTACGACCCATGCCCGCTCAGCGGGTATCCGGAGTGCGGAGCCGAGGAAGCCTACTACGATGGCGATCCGTTCTTCTTCCCGGTGGACGACGACGCCGGTGTCGTCACGCCACAGAGCGAATACACCGAGGCCACCACCGCACCGGCTTACGGAGGCAGCTGGGACGTCGAACCCAACGGCGCTCCCCACAACTTCCACTTCACGAGCGAAATCCGCTTCGGCTTCCAGTACGACGCGGGCGGGAGCTACGAGGTGGACATCCTGGGTGACGATGACGTGTGGGTCTTCATCAACGGCGTGCTGGCCATCGATCTGGGCGGCATCCACACGCCGGTCGGCGGCGCCATCACCATCGATTCGTCCAACGCTGCGAGCCTCGGCCTGACCAGCGGGAGCATGGCGGAGGTGGCAATCTTCCACGCCGAGCGACAGACCACCGGCTCCACCTTCAGACTCACCTTATCGGGATTCACCGGCGGCCCGACGGGGTGCGGCGCGATCCCGTGAGTTCGCGCCCGAGACGCGCCGTCGGGACGTGACGCGCTCGCGCGCGGGGCGGATGCGCTGGGAGATTTTCTGGCGGCACTTCCCAAGCTGTCCGTTGGGCCCCATGCACCGAGTCCAAGAAGACTGCCCAATCCTGCGCAGGATTGCGGGGAATGAGCGACCCGGATCGCCTGCGTCACTCGCCCCTCCTCCAGCGCCTGCGGAGCACAGAAAGGGACCACGCCATGGCCAAGAGAATCATCGCGGTAGTCGGAGCAACCGGCTCTCAGGGGGGAGGCCTGGTGCGAGCCATCCTGGCGGACGAAGCCCAGGAGTTTGCGGTGCGCGCGCTCACGCGGAACCCGGATTCTCCGAAAGCGCGCAAACTCGAGAAGCTCGGCGCCGAGGTGGTCGCCGCGGATGTCGAGGACCTCGCCAGCATCAGGCGGGCATTCGAGGGTGCGTATGGCGCCTTCTGCGTGACGTTCTTCTGGGAGCACTTCTCCCCCGCCAAGGAGATCGAGCATGCCACGGCACTCGCGTCGGCCGCCAAGGAGTGCGGTATCGAGCACGTGGTCTGGTCGACTCTCGAGGACACGCGGGAACGGGTGCCTCTCGATGACGATCGCATGCCCACCCTACAGGAACGCTACAAGGTCCCACACTTCGATGCCAAGGGGGAAGCCGACAAGGTCTTCACCGCGCTGGGCGTGCCCACGACCAATCTCCGAACCTCATTCTACTGGGACAACCTCATCCACTTCGGCATGGGCCCCAAGCGCGGGCCAGACGGCACGCTCGCCATCACGCTGCCCATGGATGACAAGAAGCTGCCTGGGATCGCTGCCGAAGACATTGGGAGATGTGCGCTGGGGATCTTCAAGCAGGGCAAGTCCCTGATTGGGAAGACCGTCGGGATTGCGGGAGACCACCTCACGGGTGACCAGATGGCCGACTCGCTGAGCCGAGCACTGGGGAAGCCGGTCAAGTACAACTCCGTGCCGCCAGAGGCGTACAGAAGCCTCGGTTTTCCCGGAGCCGACGATCTCGGCAACATGTTCCAGTACAAGCACGACTTCGAGCGCGAATTCTGCGCGCAGCGCAGCCTCGACTTCAGCCGGCAGCTGAATCCATCATTGCAGTCCTTCGATCAGTGGCTCGAAGCCAACGGGGCGCGCATCCCGTTGGAGTGATCTCGAAGGCGCCGTCCGAGCACTGAGCTTGGAAGATTCCAGCGACGATTCGGCGCTCGTACCGCTGCCACTCTGTCTCGCCAACGAGCACGCTCCGCCCGTAACGTCCCCAAGCTCGGTGCCGCGCTACGCTGAGATGGTCTCGGAGGTAGTCGGAGGAGGCAAGATGGCGCGACGATGGTTGAGCGGAGGGCTGCTGCTCGCAGGTGCGTGTGGCCTGGCGTTGGCATGTGACCGTGGCCGTGATGCGGGGGATGCCCCCTGCCAGGCTGGCACGGGTCGCTACTGCACCTGCGCTGACGGCGCGGAGGGGACGCAGCTCTGTATCGGCGACACCGGAGAGTGGGCAGCGTGTGATTGCAGCGGCGAAGCAACCGGCGGCACCGATGGGCTCGGAAGCGGCGGCAGTGGCCAGACCGGCGGTGACGACGGCAGTGGCGGAGAGGTGGGCGTCGGCGGCACCGTCGGCCTGGGCGGCGACACCAACCTGAGGGGCACGGGCGGGCTCGACGCAGTGGGCACCGGCGGCACGACCGTGGACACGGGCGGCACCGGTGGGGACGGCACCGGTGGCCGCGCTTTGTCGGGCGGCAGTGGGGGAACCGCTGGAGCGGCCGGCGGCGCTGCGTGCCCGGCCGGAACCGAGCTGTGCCCGTGCGGTCCAAACGGTACCTGTGATCCGGGCCTCGTTTGTGGGTCTGGCCTCTGCGTCGACATCGGTTCAGGTGGCTCGGCCGGCGCACCCGGTGCGGGTGGATCCAGCGGCAGCCCGGGCAGCGGTGGTGCGGACGGCGGACAGGCTGGCGCGGTGACGGGAAGCGGCGGCGGTGGAGGAGTCGCGGGCGCTGCTCCCGGGACGGGCGGTGCGGGAGGCTGTGCCGACACGCTCTGCGGAGCGGAGTGCGTCGATCTGCTCACCAGCGCGGATCACTGCGGGGAGTGCAACGCGGTCTGCCTCGCCCCCCAAACCTGCAGTCAAGGCAGCTGTGAATGCACGGAAGGCTTGACCTTCTGCGCGGACGACTGCGTGGACACGACCAGCGACGACGACCACTGCGGCGGTTGCGACGATCCGTGCACCGGTGGGCAGTTCTGTGACCTCGGCGACTGCGTGTGCCCAGAAGGTGAAGACTGGTGCAGCGACATCTGTACGGATACGGACTTCGATGTGACGCATTGCGGTGACTGCGACGTCGCGTGTGGTGGCAATGATCTGTGCCTCACCGGTCGGTGTCGCACAGGCGACCACGATCTCTCCCTCTATCACCGGACCGATCCCGGCGGTGGCCAGCACCTGAGTCCCCGCTTCGAGATCTGTAATGCGACCGACACCGCGGTTCCTTTGACCGAGCTCACACTGAGGTACTGGTACACGGCCGACGGGACCTCCTCGGATCCATGCAACTGGGACGGCGCCCCCGCGGGGTGCCAGGCGGCGGAAATCTGGGCCGGAGAGGACTTCACGACGGCGGCCATCCAGGCCGTGAATCCGGCGCGCAACCAAGCGGACTACGTCCTGGTCCTGACCTTCACCTCCGGCGAGATCGCGCCCTACGACTGCAGTGACCAGATCCTCATCGGAATTCACGGCAACTGGACCAACTACGACGAGGGCAACGACTGGTCCTACGATGGAGCCACGACGCTCACTCTGAACGACCACATCACCGTGTACCGGTCCAACAACCTGACCTGGGGCACGGAACCCGGCTGACGCTGACCCGACCGGTTCCACGCTGTGATATGTTCGCCAGCATGAATCGCGCCCTGATCGCGCTAGCCGTGCTCGGGTCATCCGCCTGCTCGAACGACGCCGATGCCCCCATCTTCTGCGAGGACTCGCGCTCCGCTGTGGTCATGCTCAACGTGTCCGAGACCGCGGCGGCGAGCGTGGACGCCGTGGCAGTCTCCGGCAGCGGGTGCCGGCAAGCGGACCTCACCTGCCACGCCGACTGGCACGATGGCAACTGTCAAACCTACCACGTCGAAGTATCCCTCGCTGATGACGAATCCGAAGGCGTCTGCCAAATCTCGGTGACGTACTCCGACGATCGGGCACCAGACGCCCTGCAGGTGCCCGTGTCGATGTCGGACTGCGGCCCCGTCGCGGGGGTGGATGGTGAGTACGAGTTCGATCTGCCGCTGAGCTCCGGCGGAGCCGGGGGCGGCGTGGGCGCTGGTGGGGGCCAAATGGGCGGCGCGGGCGGCGCGGGCGGATAGGCGGCGCGCCGAGCGCACGGCGCAGAGGCGCACTGGCTGGGCTCCGGCTACCCGCCGGGAACGATGCTCACGCCACCAGCCGCGCCACTGAGGTTGAGCCCGCTGCCCGATTGACCGGCTTCGCCCCCGAGCGCGGGTCCAGCCTGACCGCCCGCCGGAGCGGCACCACCCTGGGCCAGGCCTCCTGCCCCGCCGGCGATTGGGGGCGTCCCGGCACCGCCAGCCATTCCAGGCCGGCCTCCTCCGGACGGGCCCGCACCCGCAGCGGCACTGTCAGCGGACCCAGCGCTGCCTGCGCTGCCTTCAGTGCAATCCTGCGGACACACCACGACTTCGTCGGGCCCACACCGCCCGTCCCCACAGAATCCTCCGGCCGAATCGCTGCCGCCCATACCTCCCGGCAGCATCGCACCGCCGGATCCAGTGCGGGCTCCGCCGCTGCCCAGACTCTGGCCGGTCCCGCCGGAACCTTGATCCGCACCCCCGGTCGCATCGCCCCCACTGATGGCCGATCCGTCGTCGTCGTCCTCGACGGTAACGGGCTCGTCAGGCTGTGGATTCAGCGCGCACGACCATGCACCGCCCAGGAGCAGCACCAGGAACCAACGTGTTCTCCGAGTCACTTCCCTCACTCCAGCCGCGCGCAAGAGAGCTCCGTCTCCTCGGGCAAGCTTCGCACAGCACCCCGAGCGGCGCCAGAAACCGAGCCGGCGTGTGCCAGGCTGCACGCGCTGAATCCCACTGTGCCGCTGCTCGGGGTCGGGACGTCGTGGGAACGGAATGGTCTGAGGAAGCGGCCGAGCTCCGCTCGGCCGTTACTTGTCGAGCCCAGCCCGGAGAGCTCCCACCAGATCGGCCACGGCGCGCACGCGACCCGCGGAATCGTTGGCTGCGGCAATGGCGCGCACGATGGCGGTCCCCACAACCACACCGTCGACCTTCTGATCAGCCACCAACCGAGCCTTGGCGGGCGAGTCGATCCCGAACCCAACCACGACGGGAAGGTCCCACCGCTCCCGCAAGCGCGCCGCTGCTTGGCCGGCCTCCTGCAGCGGGGCCTGGGCCGAGCCCGTCACGCCGGTGAGTGACACGTAGTAGATGAAGCCCTGGGCGCGCGCCAGCACCAGCGGCTCCCGTTCTGCCCCGGTGGTGGGCGCCACCAGTGGAATGACGGCCAACTCCGCCGCATCGGCGGCGTCCCTGAGCTCCCGGCCTTCCTCCGGCGGCACGTCCACCAGCAGTAGCCCATCAATGCCAAGCTTGGCTGCCCGCCCCGGGAGCTCCGTCGCTCCGAACGCGAGAATTGGATTGTAGTAGCTGAAGAGCACGATGGGCGCGTCGCTCCGTCGGCGCACAGCCTCGGCCACTCTCAGGGCGGCGCGCAGCGACCCTCCCTGACGAATGGCGCGATAGCTCGCCGCGGCAATGACGGGGCCGTCTGCCGTGGGATCACTGAACGGCACCCCGAGCTCGAGAATGTCCGCACCGGCTTGCAGCGCTGCCATCGCACACTGCTCCGAGTCTTCCACACTGGGATCCCCCACGGTGAGGAACGCAACCAACGCCGTCCGTCCGTCCTGACGCAGCCGGGAGAAACAGGTTTCGATCCGCGCTCGGGTCATGACTTCCGTCGCTCCGTGAGAGTTGCCAGGTCCTTGTCGCCGCGCCCGGACAGGCAAAGTGCCAGCCGCACAGGCCGACCCAGCCTCGCGCTCTCCCGTTCGGCGATCGTGCCAACACGGGCGAAGGCGTGTGCCGTCTCCAACGCCACGATGATGCCCTCGGTTTCCGCCACCAACTCGGCAGCAGACAGCGCTTCCTCGTCGGTCGCCGTGAGATACGTTGCCCTCCCGGTCTGCTTGAGACGTGCATGCTCTGGCCCCACTCCCGGGTAGTCGAGCCCGGCACTCACTGAATGCGCTTCGAGGATCTGCCCGTCTTCGTCGGCCAGCACCATCGTGCGTGCACCGTGCAGCACCCCCACCTGGCCGGCAGTAAGCGTGGCCGCGTGCTTGAGAGTGTCGATCCCTTCGCCCGCCGCTTCCACGCCGTAGAGCGCAGTCGCGTCGGGGATGAAGGCGCGAAACATGCCGATGGCGTTCGACCCGCCGCCCACACAGGCCACGATCGCGTCAGGCAGGTCACCCCGCTTGGCCTGCCACTGCTGCCTGGCTTCGTCCCCGATGACCCGTTGCAGATCACTCACCAGCGCTGGATACGGATGCGGCCCAGCGGCGGAGCCGACGCAGTAGTGGGTGTGCCGCACGTTCGTCACCCAATCGCGCAGCGCCTCGTTCATCGCGTCCTTGAGGGTTCGCGACCCGGACTCCACCGGGATCACCCGTGCCCCCAGCAGCTCCATGCGCGCGACGTTCGGTGCCTGACGCCGAATGTCGACGGATCCCATGTAGACTTCGCAGGGAATGCCCAGGACCGCGGCCGCCGTGGCCGTCGCCACTCCGTGCTGCCCCGCCCCAGTCTCGGCGATGATGCGCTGCTTGCCGAGCTTCTGCGCCAGCAACACTTGCCCCAGCGCATTGTTGATCTTGTGGGCACCGGTATGACAGAGATCCTCTCGCTTCAGCCACAGCTCCTCGAGGTTCTTCCCCCCGGGATCGAGCACTCGAGGCAGGCGCCGCGACCGGTAGAGCGGCGTCGGACGCCCCGCGTAGTCGGCAAGCAACTCGCGCCATTCGCTCTGGAATTGCTCGGTGGGAACGACGGTCTGAAATGCCGCTTCGAGCTCGGCCAGCGCCGGAACCAGCGTCTCGGCAACGAAGCGACCGCCGTACTCGCCGTAGTAGCCGAGGCGCTGCGAGTGGGGGGGGTCGGAAGTCATGGCACCGGGATAATGCCTGCGAGCCGCGAGTTGTCCATGCCCGGCGCCTTCGGCACGGCCTCAGTAGCCGGTCCGCGGATCTGGCGGCCCGTTGGACGGCTCCAGGGCCGGCCCCGTCTCGGACTCCCCGGCAGCAACCTCTGTGGCGGCACCGTCCGTCTGCTTGCCCGACGTCTCAGCCCCCGTGGCAGCAGGCGGAACCAGGGCGCACTGCAAGACCAGGTCGGCCAATTCCGTCGCGACTCCCCCACCCTCACGGGAGCTTTCCTGCCACTGGCGCGCGACGACCATCTTGCCGGAGCCTCCTGCGGTCGCCGGGAGGCGAAATTCTCGGAGCCACTCCCGCACCACCACCTGAAAGACGTGCTCCTGACCGGGCACCTCCACTCGACGGATCACGAGCGCGTCCTGATCGGGGCGAAGCTCCACCAAGATGTGCTCCCCTGACGCATTGCGGAGCAGTCGAAGCTCGCTGTTCCACTGCGCCGACGCGCCAGCGGCGTCCGTACAACTCGATGGGACGTAGCTCGCGAGCAACTCCCCGGGTGGCAGCTGCGCCGCGGGCACGGTGACCCCACCCCGAATGGCCGGTCCAGAGCAGGCCATCAGCGGAAGCAGCATCAGGTACCGGGGACGGCTCATCTCGACTCGTGGTGCGCGCGCACTTGGGCCACGAACCGCTCCAGCTTCGCACCGTCCTTCCGGCGCGGCTCTCCGCGCACCTCGACGCCACTGGCGACGTCCACGCCCCACGGCACGACTTGCGCTACGGCCTCCGCGACGTTGTCCGGGTTGAGCCCACCGGCAAGCACCAATCGACGTTTCCGGGCCAGCTCGCACACCAGCGACCAGTCGAAAGTGACCCCGGTCCCGCCGAGCTGCCCTTCGACCTTCGCATCGACGAGGATCCGGTCGCCCCGGTAGGCCGTCACCCGCTCCACGTCTGCGCGTGTGCCGACGCGGACGGCCTGATACGCGTTGGGCAGCAGTGCCTCGAGCACGTCAGGCGATTCGCTGCCGTGGAGCTGCAGCAGATCGACTCCGGTCTTGGAACGCAGCTGCCGGAGTTGTGCCACCGGCAAATCTGCCACCACCGCCACGGTGGTGACGCGCCCGGCTATCCAACCGACGATACTCCGCGCAGTCTCGAGATCGACCCGACGCTTGCTGATCGGAATCAGGTTGATGCCAAGGGCATCAGCGCCTGCGCGCACAGCCAAGCGGGCATCCTCGACCGTGGTGATCCCGCAAACCTTGATATGGGTCACGGCGCTCACGCCATGTTGAGCAGCTGCTTCACGGTGGCGATCACCTGCGGCGCCTGGATGGGCTTGGTGATATACGCATTGGCCCCCAGCTGGAGAGCTCGCTGCCGATCCTCCTGGGAGCCCTCGGTCGTGATGATCACGATCGGAGTGTCCTTGTGGATGGGATCGCTGCGCACCCGCTTGACGAGCTTGAGCCCATCCATGATCGGCATGTTGATGTCCGTGACGATGATGTCGAACCGAGCGGACGCCAGCTTGCGCAGTCCATCGACTCCGTCGTCTGCCTCGGTGACGCGCAGATTCTTGACGCGCGCCAGTGCGAACACGAGCAACTGCCGCATCATGGGGGAGTCTTCGACAATGAGACAGGAGTATTCCGCCATGGAGATCTACACGCTCAGATCCAAGAACGCCTCGAGCCCGGGCATTCGGCGTTCGGCCTGGCAGAACAGGCTCGCACTCACCAGCGCGCCAGCAGCGTGCTGACCGAGCAACCGAAAGAGCTCGAAGTCGATACTTCCAAATTTCGCCTTCTGGGACAAAGTCGAGAAGATCGCGATGACGCCGACCACGGTGTCGTCGATGGTCATCGGGATCACGGCCGCTGGGGCATCGAAGTTGCCCTCTCGAGGGTCAGTCTTCTCATCCACATACGCGGTTGATGACAGGAACGCTTCGCCGACGCGTCCCTCATCGCTACGGATGGGCGACAATCGATCGCCCGGCACGCCTTCGGAGGCAATGGGTACGAGCTCGGTGCGGTCGGGGTTCGATAAGTACATGCAGAATCGTTCGGCCCCGAGGAGCTGAACCAGCACTTCCTTGATCCGTCGGGTCACCCGTCGTGGCGACATGCTCGAATGCAGCTGGTTGCTCGCCACGAAGAGGTTGGCCATGTCCGCAAACTGCGCTTCCACCTGTGAGAACTGCTCGTTGAAGCGTGTGGAATCGTCCTGCACCTCCTTGAAACGGGACAACAATTCCTGCTTCTCCCCCTCCAGCTTCTCAATCTGCCGCAACAACTCGCGCACCGCCTCGTCGGCCTCGACCTTGGCGCGCAGACGTGCATTCTCAGCCTCGGCTGCACTCAATCTGGCCTGCAGCCGCGCGTGCTCGGCGAGGAATTCCTCGGTGATCTTGCCACCACTAGGGAAGCTCTTGAGCAGCTGCTCCCGCTCCCGATTTAGATCTGGGGGTTGGGAGTCCATGCGGCCAGACGGGCGCTCCTTGTCGTCATTGGGCATCGCAACTTCTCAGCACGGCAGAGACCAGCCCGGCCGGTCGTTGACGGTACCATGCCGCGCTGGGGGCCACCAAGTCGCTCCGTGGCACTGGTCCTTGGACAGAAAACACCACGCATTTGGGGGACTTGGGGCTGCCCCGCGAGTGTTGCGTGACCCGGCGGCCAGCCCCGAGCTTCTACGGTACTCTACGGGCACGGGGCCCGGGGAGTTAACCGCTGCCTGCCAGCGCGTGAATCGCCTTATCGAGGACCGGAGCTTCGGCGTGGCCCGCGCGACCCTCGACCGAGTCCGTGACGCTTGGGGCGCACGCGAACTCTACCAGGAGGCTACGGGAAAATCGTGCGCGGGCCATGTCTCTTCTCTCGCTCACTCCCACCCGCGATTGCGTGCGGTGCGCCCTCCCGACGATGAAGGGTAGCCGGCCGCGGCGACGACCGGCGGACCCGTGCCCGACCACGTCGCTCGAGGCTCAAGCAGTGGCCGGCCATGTGGCTGAGGCGCCAACGCCCCGAAGTGGGAGCGAGGCACGCCCAGGTGCGGCGCCAACGACACCCGGCGGATCCGCTCCGTCGCTCGACCGCGCCGGCACACCGGTCTGACGGATTCAGCCGTTCCCGGAGAGCGCGCGCAACGCAACGTCGACGCGCGCCCGCCTACGGGATCTCTGCGACGCCAGGAGGTGCCGTCCTCGTCTCGGCGAATGGAGTCGCCGTTGCCGACGCCCACCCCGAAACCCTGCGATTCTAGCCACTTGGTCGGTCGTCCCGAACAGTTGCTGCCGTCGCGAAGCTGTGCCAAGAACTCGGGCCCCGAATGTCACCAGGAGCTGCAGCGCACGAAACTTCCTCCTCGCGGGCTTCCCGGTGGACGGACGGCGCAAAGCACTTGCTGGCGTTCGCGCGGAGGCAGAAAGGCTTCAAGCTCGCCCTGCTCTCGGTCCTGCTGATCGGGACGTGGCTGCGACTGCGCGGCTACATCCTCGACCCGCCGACGCTGTGGCTCGACGAGGCTTTCTGGGCGATGCGGATTCTGGAAAAGCCCATCACGGAGTGCAAAATCCGTCCCGTCGGCTTCGTCTACCTGACGAAATGGCTGGTTTTGGCACTTGGTGCCACCGAGCCGGCGTACCGCGCCCTACCCTTCTTCGCTTCGCTCGCCGGACTGTGGCTCATGCCGTACGTGGTAGGCAGGCTGATTCGGAACCGGTGGGTGGCCTTCCTCGCCGTGCTCGTGTTCGCGCTGCATCCGGTAGCGATCGAAATGGGCGTCGAGTTCAAGCACTACGGCCTGGAGATGGGCGTCTTCATGGCGCTGCTCGCTGCTTATCTCTACCACCGCAGCAAGAAGACACCCTGGAGCCTGACCCTACTCGTGGTGTCAGCGTGGTTGTCGTTCATGTTCTCGCTGGCCGTCATCTTCCTCTATCCAGCGCTGTTTGCGCTCACCGGGCTAGAGGCGCTGTACCGGCGCCAGTGGCGGCGCCTCTTCATCGTCGTGGGCGGAACCCTCGCTAGCCTGGCCACGGTTCTGGCCGTCTACTTGGTGATCTGGCAGCGAATCGCTCAAGCCAGACACGAGAGACACTGGGGCCACTTCTACAACGTCTTCTACCTGGAGAGCGAACCCAGGAACCGAGACACCACGAAGCTCGGGTGGACCGTATCCAAGTACGCGGCTTTGGCCGCGGTGGCAGGAGACGGCCGGGTCAAAGACTCCGGCGACACTCGCGCTCAGTGGCAGTCGGCAGTGCTCGACCAGGAAGTCGTGGACGACCTGTCGGCGCTGGTTGGCTGGGTGTGGTTCGGCCTGCACGTGGCTGGTATCTGGTGCTTGCTGAGGCGCAGGAAATACGACTGGCTACTCCTGCTCTGGAGTCCGATTCTCTTGGTGGTGGCCTTCAACCTGCTCGGCAGATGGCCGGGCGGCAACTTCCGGGTCAATACTTTCTACGTGCCCTATTCCGTCGTGCTGGCGATGGTCGGCCTGGATTGGGTGTTCGCTCGGGGCACGACGCGGAGGCGTTGGCCGCTACCCGCCCGTCTCAGCGTGCCGCTGCGCACCACTGGACCGCTCATCGCTGCGCTCATAGTCTTGCCGGCCCTGTGGCTGCGGCCGAGTTGGCAACCCAAGGCCGCGAGATGGACCGAGAGTGGTTCCTTCCGGGAGGCGCTGCAAGCACTGGCAGCACGTAGGCCACCTGTCTCTGTCAGGCAGACGATTCTACTCGACAACAGTAGTTGGAGGCCCTGGGTGTACTACCTCCGGTATGATGTCAATCTCCCGGAGCAGACCCAGCAGGCAGTACGCCAGGGGTTCAGGCCAACGTCCGCTTGGGGTGGGCAAAAATTTCTCGCCCGGTTTCGCCGACTGGCCAAAACCCGCAAGGGCCGAGACTTCTTGATCATGATGAGCAAGCCGCACTTCTATAGCAGGCACCGCAGTGAGATGAGCAGCCACTGCAAGCAACTTGAGGAAACTCACATTGATGACCACGTGATATTGCGGTGCGTGTTACCGAAAGGTTGAGGGGACGAGAACGTGACAGCTAGTACTGAGGCGGTCGGATCGTCCGGGAGCACGCGGGGCAGCAATCCCCTGGCCCGTTTCTTCCTGCTGAAGAGCGAGCTCGAACAGGCACGGCACCGGCAGTTCGGCGTGTCCGACCAAGGGTGGGTGGAGTACGTCTGGGCTCGGAGCGCGTACGACGCCGCAGATCGGTACCGCGAAGTGGCGGGCGATCGACGAGCCACTGTGCTGCTCCTGGAGCAGGCGATGTGGTTGGCAGCTGTCGCCACGGCACGACGAGCTCACGGTCCCGAGGCCAAGCTCGATGCGGACAGTCTACTCCAGGCGGTGAGCCACTCCGATTCCGTCAAGCGGAGTGTGGAGGCTCTGTCAGAGGCCGAGAGGGCGCACTTGGTTCGCACGCTGAGCGAGCGTCGCGCCGCCGCAGCCACGGCAACCGCCGACCCATCGAGCCAAGACCTGCGCGCGCAGATTCAGTGGCTTCGCCCCTTGGCCGGGCAGGTGCTCACTCCACTCGACCAGGATGCCGACGCCACCCAACACGTCAAGCGCCAGAGGATCGCTCGCATCGCCAGTTCCGCACTGCTCGTCTTGGGGTTCTTGGCCATTCTGAGCTACGGGCTGGCTCGTGTGCTCGCTCCCGTGCCCGTCAACTACGCGCTGAACAAGCCCGTCACCTTCAGCAGCATCGAGGGCACCAAAGACAACCCACCGCAAGGGCTCGTCGACGGCATCACCACGTCCGTGGGTGCGGTCACCCGGCGTTCATCCAATCCCTGGCTGCAAATCGATCTCGGCACGCCAACCCCCATCCAGCGAGTCGTCGTGCACAACGCGGCTTCTGACAAGCTTCAGACGCGGGGGCTGCCGCTCATAGTCGAGGCCAGCAACGACGGTAGAAAGTGGAAGCGGTTGGGGTTGCGCAAGCAGCCGTTCTCGGTCTGGAAGCTCGTGCCAAAACGGACAACGAATCCCTTTCGCTACGTCCGCCTGAGGGTCAAGGCGCGACGAGGGCAACTGCGGCTGAGCGAGGTCGCGGTGCACTGATGCCCGGTCCCGCAAGCAACAGTCCCTAAACACGCTTCGCCGAGTTCTCGTGAGTTGTCCTGGTGGTCGTCGGGACGGGCCGCGTCGGCACCAAAGGTGCCACCTGCGAGGCAGAGTGCTCTGTCCAGATCGCAGCAGAGCTGCGCTTCCGACGGACCTCCACCCTCAGTTTCGGTCCGTGGGAGGACAACGATTGCGACTTCTGGGACAGCGCACTCGATCAACGACCACACGTTCGCAGAGCTCGCAGCGGCCTCGTCGACGTCATCCTCTGACCGGTAGCTGAGTCTGACGCAGCCACTGCTCGAGCTCGCCCGTGACCAGGCGCGGCACGCGGGCCAGGGCCCCAAGGTCCGCGGCTCCCACGAGCAACATGCAGCTCCTGAGCTCCAGCTCGACCTGATCGAAGAACCGATCCACGGCCTCGCGTCCCCCGCGCTCCAGAGCCTGAAGCACCGGACGCGCGATTCCGGCGGCATGCGCCCCCAGCGCGATCGCCTTGGCCACCTCCAGCCCCGTGCTCACTCCGCCGGTAGCGAACACCGTTTCGAAACCGTACGGTGCGACCATCGCCACGCTCGCAGCCGTGGGGATCCCCCACTCCGAAAAGCTCTCGCCCAGCCCTTTGCGCTCGGCAGATGCGCGCTGCGTCTCGAGTGCCACCCAGGACGTCCCCCCGGCTCCGGACACATCCACGTGCTGAACCCCGACTTCGCGAAGGCGCGCAGCAACACTCCCGGAAATCCCGCAGCCGGTTTCCTTCGCGACGACGGGTATGCTCAGGTTCTCCCCTAGCTGCCTCAGCCGCTCGAGGCAGCCGCGAAAGTCTCGATCTCCCCTGCCCTGAATCAGCTCCATCGCCGGATTGAGATGAACGCACAGCGCGTCAGCCTCTACCTGCTGCACCAGCCGCGCGAGGTCGTCGTTGCCGGTCCGAGTTGCCTGCACTGCACCGATATTTCCGAGCAGCAACGCGGTGGGGGCCACCTCGCGGACCTGGTACGAGCTCGCCACACTCTCGTCCTCGAGCATGGGCCGCTGGCTGCCCAGGCCAAAAGCGTAGCCGCGCGCTTCGGCCACGGCCGCCAACTCTCGATTGAGCTGGGCCGCGCGATCGGTGCCCCCGGTCATGCCGGCGATGAGCAACGGCGCCCGGAGCTGCTTGCCCAACACCGTGACGGTGAGATCGATGGTGTCGAGGTCGAGCTCCGGAAGAGCATCGTGCACCAGCCGGACACATTCGAACAACGTGCTGGTGCGTTTGAATCCGACGTCACCCTCCACGGCGAGGTCGAGGTGCTGGTTCTTTCTGCGGGCGAGATGACTCATGGGAAGGTGGGCTTTCTGGGGCAAGTGAACCGCGGACACTCCGGCTTGCCAACGCCGATTTCTGCCCTCCCTGCGCTTGGCGCACGGACGAGCTGGAATCGATTGTGTCGAGATTCCTCTTGCTTTTCGGGGTCTTCCCCTGACCCCGCCCTACGGGTGGACCTCCGCTCCGCGTGGTCCGCCGAGGGTGCGACGCTCTGGCAGCTGTTCCATGTTTGCTCTCCCTCGTTTAGGCTCCGCCGAAAATGCCTGCCAAGACGAGTACTTCGCGGACGCGCCGAGGCAAGACGCGACGCCCGCCTACCCCCCGCAGTCACGCCAAGCCGATCCGTGGCAACCCCTTTGTCGCGCTGCTGGCCACGGTGCGTCGGGACGTCGATGCGCGGCTCCGCGGCTATCTCGACGCCAGGCTGGACGCCGTCCGGACCCACGGGCGCGAAGTCACCGACATGGTCAGCGCAGTGAGAGACCTCTCGCTGCGCGGAGGCAAGCGCTTGCGTGCGGCCCTCGTGGTGGCGGGATTCCGGACTGCAAACGCGCACGCGGACCTCGAGCCTGCCGTCGACGCCGGCATGGCCTTGGAGCTCTTGCACACCTACTTCCTCATTCACGACGACTGGATGGATGGCGACACCGTTCGCCGCGGAGGGCCTGCCGTCCACGCACAGCTGAGCCGACGCTTCCGGTCGAGGGAGCTGGGAGCCGCTTCTGGCATCCTGGCTGGCGATTTCGCCGCGGCCATGGCAGCAGACGCCTTGAGTCGCGTGGAGCTGGCGCCAGCACGCGCGATGGCAGTGCTCAACTGCTTCGGGCAGATGCAGATGGACGCCGTACTCGGCCAACAACTCGACGTGATCGGGTCGGCCAAGAACGTGGAGACGACCTACCAGCTCAAGACGGGCAGCTACACCGTGCGCGGACCGTTACGACTCGGGGCACTGCTCGCCAACGCATCCCCGCGCATCCTGACCGCCCTCGATCGCTTCGCCGTGCCGGTGGGCGTCGCATTCCAGCTCAGGGACGACCTGCTCGGCGCGTTCGGGGATACCCGAGCAACGGGAAAGCCGTTGGGAAGTGACCTCCGCAGCGGCAAACGAACCGTGCTGCTCACGACCGCTCTCAGGCGTGCACGCGGACGCGATCATCGCATCCTCAAGAGCGTCGTCGGCAAATCCCGGACCAGCGAAGCCAAGATCCGCGCCGCCATCGAGGTACTGGAAAGGTCTGGCGCCAAGGCGGCCGTGGAAGCTCGCATCGAGGAATTGGTCGCCAGCGCACACGTCGCACTGCGCGCCGGGCGCATCCCCTCGGACGCCACTGCCCTGCTGCAAGGCGCAGCTCACGCCCTGACCGAACGCGGGGAGTAGCGCGCGGTAGGCAATGGCGCGCGCGAGCAGCAAAGTCATTCTTCTGGGAGAGCACGCGGTCGTCTATGACTCGCCAGCCATCGCCGCGGGCATCGGCAGGGGCGCAACCGCCGTGGCGGAGCCGGCCTCGACCGCGACCATTACCGTGAACGAGCTTTGCGCGCGCACGGGAGACGGCAGCGATCTGAGCGCCGCCTGGGATGCCCTGCGCACCAACCTGGGCGCACCCGACCTGCGCGCCACGGTCGAGCTCGAGGTCCCACCTGGTTGTGGGCTGGGAGCGTCCGCCACCATTGGCGTAGCCGCGGCCCGAGCGGCGCTCGATGTCACGCATCCGCTGCCCGGGCCCAGCGAGCCATCAGCCAGGACGGATCGAGTGGTCCGCGCTGCCCTGGCCTGGGAACGCATCTTCCACGGCAATCCATCCGGCGTCGACCCGTGGACTGCCGCCCTCGGGGGCTGCGTGGTGTTCACCCGCAAGACAGGCGCCGAGCCTCTTGAACTCGCGCGGAAGCTCGACTTGGTCGTCGCGATCGCCGGCCCACCCGCGAGCACGCGGGAGATGGTGGAGCGCGTGGCGAGTTTTCGTACCGAACACCCTGAGCGCGCCCGGGCGGCGCTCGAAGGCATTGCCCGTTTGGTTCAGACAGCGCGCGACGTCCTGGGCAGCGGAAACTGGGCCCATCTCGGCGAGCTATTGAACGAGAACCACCGGTGGCTGGCCGCCTTGGGAGTGTCGACCTCAGAGATCGACTCGGTCTGCGATGTCGCTCGAGCTGCCGGCGCTCTCGGGGCGAAGCTCACTGGTGCGGGCGGAGGCGGTGCTGTGCTCGCCCTGGTCTCGGATGACCCCGCGCCGGTCCTTGCCGCTTGGCAGCGCCGAGGGCTGCACGCCTTCTCCACGGCCGTCGCCCCCACTGCCCGGACGCAACGGCCGCGAGATGCATCGCCATGAACCACCCACCGCACCAGGCCACGGCCCTGGCTCACTCGAACATCGCGCTCGCCAAGTACTGGGGCAAGGCGAGCGTGGCAGAGAACCTGCCTGCCGTGCCCAGTCTCTCCCTGACGCTGGAGGGACTGAATAGCCGAACGACGGTGGCTTTCGACGCCGCGCTCCCGGAGGACCAGGTGGCGCTCGATGGGCTGCAGCTCAGTGGACGTCCGTTGCAGCGTGCCACGGCGCTGCTCGACAAGATTCGCCCGCTTGCGGGCTTCGACTGGCGTGCCCGCGTGGAAGCGAACAACGACTTTCCCACCGCCGCGGGCCTCGCCTCCAGCGCGTCAGGGTTCGCGGCGTTGGTGGTGGCCGCAGCGAGTGCCGCAGGGCTCGCCATGTCGACCGAGCAGCTGAGTGCGCTGGCCCGCCGGGCCTCGGCCTCCGCCGCGCGCTCGCTCTTCGGTGGCTTCGTCGCCTTGCGCGCCGGCTCGGACGCCGCCGAGTCCATTGCACCTGAAGACCACTGGGCCCTGTCGATGGTGGTCGCGATCGTTGGAACGGGACCCAAGGCGATGGGCTCCACCGAGGGAATGCTGCACACGGCCGCTACCAGCCCGTACCATGCCGCCTGGGTGGATTCCGCTCCCCGCCTGTTCGACGCGGTGCACACTGCGGTCCTCGACCGAGACCTGCCGGCGCTGGGACAGGCGATGGAGCAGAGCACACTGATGATGCACGCGAGCATGCTCGCTGCACGTCCGGCCCTGAGCTACCTCGCCCCGGCGAGTTGGTCGGTCATTCACCGCGTGTACGGCCTGCGCGAAGCCGGCATGGAAGCCTACTTCACGATGGACGCCGGCTCGCACGTGAAGGTCTTGACCGACCGAGGCGCCGAGCAGAAAGTCCTAGATGCCTTGGTGTCGGTGCCTGGAGTCACCCGCGTGCTCGTCTGCCGCCCGGGCCGAGGTGCCCGACTGCTCCCAACGGACCCAGGCCCATGAGAGCGCTCGCACCGGGCAAAGTCGTTCTGTCAGGTGCCCACGCGGTCCTCGAGGGAGCACCGGCCCTCGTGAGCGCGGTCAGTCGCTACGTGCTCGCCGACGCCGCTCGTCCCACGAGCTTCGTCACCCCTGAAGTCCGCGCGGCGTTGGGCGACTCTCCCGCCCCGTGGTTCGATGCCACGGCATTGCGAAACGACGGCCACAAGCTTGGTCTGGGATCGAGCGCTGCCATTCTGGTTGCTTCGCTGGCGGCGCTGCGTCTTCGCGCCGGACCGGCCGAGCCCGCCGAGCTTTGCGCCGCAGTGCTCGAACCGGCGCTCAGCGCACATGCCGCCGCCCAGGGAGGCGGCAGCGGGGTGGACGTTGCCGCCAGCGCGCATGGTGGCACGCTCCTGGCCCGCCTGCGTGCCGGCCGTCTCGAAGTCGAGCCGGTGAACCTGCCCGCCCAGGTCCACCTCGAGCTGTGGGCTTGCGGGCAGTCCGCGTCGACCCCAGAGCTGTTGGCTGCCGTGCGGGAGCTCAGACGGCGGTCCAGCGACCAGCATCGTACGCTACTCGGCGCGCAGGCCGACGCCGCCGCAGCCGCGGCTCGATCCGTCCTCGAGGGAAGCGCTGACCAGCTCGTCGGTGCCCTGAGCAAGCAGCACGAGTGCCTGCGCCGGCTGGGCGAGGCGGCCCGAGTGCCCATCGTCACCCAGGAGATGCGCGAGCTCCATCAACAGGCACGGCACGCTGGCGCGGTGGTGCTGCCGGGAGGAGCAGGCGGTGGGGATGTCGCCCTGTACGCCGGCCCCGCGCCCCCGACCGAATCATTGCTCCGCCGGCTGAGACAGCTCGGCTACCTGCGTCTCGACGACACCAATCTGTCGGCCCCCGGGGTGCACGCTGCCCCGACTCCGCTTGACGCGGTATGAGCGCCGCGCTCTCTCCCACCAGTACCAGGACACACGTCATGACTGATTCGCGAATTCCCGGCTTCTATCGACTCCCCATCGACGAGCGAAGGCGACGAGTCGCCGACCAACTCGGCGTCGACTCCGATGAGCTTCGCGCCGCGCTCGAGAGCGGTGGCATCGATCCACGTACAGCGGACCAGGTCGTGGAGAACGTGCTGGGCACCTACGCGCTCCCGTTCGGTCTCGCGCTGAACGTGGTGATCAACGGCGTGGACCGACTGGTGCCCATGGTGGTGGAAGAGCCGAGCGTGATCGCTGCGGCGTCCAACGCCGCTCGCATGGTGCGCGCCAGTGGAGGCTTCACTGCAGAGATGGTGTCGGACCTCATGGTCGGCCAGGTCCAGGTGTACGACGTCCCAAACGCCAGGGCCGCAATGGCCCGATTGAATCAGGCTCGTCCGGAGCTCATGTCGCGCGCGGTCGAGGCAGCACCCGGCCTGATTCCATTCGGCGGCGGGCCCCGCGACCTCGAGGTGCGCGACCTCGGCAATGGGATGGTCGTGGTGCACGTCCTGGTGGACTGTCGGGATGCGATGGGAGCCAACATGGTCAACTCCATCGCCGAAGCACTCGGTCCCCGCGTCGCCGAGCTCGCCGGAGGCAAGCTGGGCCTGAGGATACTCTCCAACCTCTGCGACCGCCGGCGGACACGCGTCCAAGGCAGCGTGCGTGGGTCGGATCTATTGGGCAAGTCCCTCGCGGGAAAGTTCGATCCGGACCAGGTCATTGATGCCATCGTCGAAGCGTCCCGTTTCGCTGAGGCGGATCCGTATCGGGCTGCGACCCACAACAAAGGCATCATGAATGGCGTGGACGCCGTGGTGATGGCCACCGGAAACGACTGGCGTGCGGTGGAAGCGGGAGTGCATGCATATGCCGCGCGCCGGGGAACCTACGAGCCGCTGGCGGTGTGGCGACGCGAGGGTGAGCGACTGGTAGGGACACTCGAGCTCCCGCTGGCACTGGGGACGGTGGGAGGAACTCTGAGGGTGCACCCTGGTGCAAGACTGGCGCTGCGCATCATGAACGTGAAGACCTCGTCCGAGTTGGCCATGACCGCCGCCACGGCGGGCCTGGCCTCGAATTTGGCGGCCCTGCGCGCTCTCGCCACCGAAGGCATCCAGCGGGGGCACATGTCTCTGCACGCGCGCTCGGTGGCGACTACTGCAGGCGCCGTGGGCAACGAGGTCGAAACGGTCGCCCGCGCCCTGGCCGAAGCCGGCACCATCGGCCTGGAGGCGGCAGAGCGAGAACTGGCCCGCATCCGCCGAAGCTAGCTACCTTGCCGAGCGATTGCCTTGAAGGTCAAGTTCGATGACAGCGGGTAGCAAGCGGGGCTGGGGCCCCCGCGCGCAGCGCGAGGCGCAGGCCGAGCGGATGTTGGGAGGGGGCCCCACGAAGCGAAGCTGAGTGGGGGAGGGGCTGCGCCAGCCCCTCACTCAACAACCGGACGGATGCGGCTGCTACGGGTTTGTGTAACTGCTGCGGGCAACCTCACACGCAAGCCAACAGGCCAACAGTCACCTGTCTCGTCTGGTCTGAGGCTCGGAGCCTGGCTAGATTTAGGGGACATGGGGGGGCGTTGCGCTACAATTCGCGCCCTCATGACCGACGTCGCCTTGGCTGCGTTGCTGCGTCCAGAACTGGCGGAGCTCCGACCGTACCTGCCCACCCAGGGCGAGTACGCAATACGACTCGACGCCAACGAGGCCCCACCGCTACTGAGCCGACGAGCGCGCGATCGACTGGCCTCCGTCGCCAGCGAGCTAGAATGGCAACGCTATCCGGACGCCACGGTGACGGAGTTGCGTCGCTCCATCGCTGCGCGGTGCGGAGCAGCACCCGAAGAACTGATGGTGGGCGTGGGAAGCGACGAAATCATCACTCTGCTGCTGACGGTGTTGTCGCTACCGCGTGGCCGGGCGCCCGCCGCCACGGTCGTGACCACCACACCGACCTTCGTGATGTACCGGATGAGCGCGCGCGTCCGGGGCATGCGGGTCATGGAGGTCCCGCTGGACCAGGGTTGGGACCTGTCAGTCGACTCGATGCACCACGCGATCGAGATGGCAGCTCCCAATCTGATCTTCATCGCCAGCCCGAACAACCCCACGGGCAACCTCATGAGCCGGGATCGCCTCGAACAGGTCATCGAGCGAGCTGCCGACGCTTTGGTGGTCGTCGACGAGGCGTACATCAACTACGCCGACCGCGACCAACTCGATCTGTACCACCGCTATCCCAACGTCGTCATCCTGCGCACACTCTCCAAGGTGGGATTTGCGGCCTTGCGCGTCGGGTGGCTGCTGGGTCAGCCCGAGCTCGTCGCCGAGCTCAACAAGGCCCGACTACCGTACAACGTCCCCACCCCCTCGCAAGCGTTGGCCACCGTGGCGTTCTCGGAGCTGTATGCTGAGATCGACCAGACGTCCCGCTACGTCATCGCGGAACGAACGCGACTCGTCACCGAGCTCGACGGAATCAGCGGGATCGATGCGGCCCGCAGCGACGCCAACTTCCTGTGGCTGCAGACACGGCAACCCGCCGAAGTGGTGTGGAGCGGGCTGGCGGAGCGCGGGATCCTGGTGCGCAGCTTCCATGCCAGCGGTGGACGTCTGAGTGACAAGATTCGCGTCACCGTGGGGACCCGCGACGAGAACACGCAATTCTTGAACGCGCTGCGCGAGGTCGTAGCGACATGACGAGACCCGCGGCCGTTGCGCTGGTCGTTCTGCTCATGTGTGGCTGCGCACTACCGGAAAAACCGGTGGTGCGCGTGGTGGAAGGCCGCGAGGTTCCCGGACGCTTCGTCGACGTTCCAGCCTATGCGCTCTACGTTCGTGGCGTGGTGCTGGAGGAGCGTGGCGACCTGGCCGGCGCCGAGGACGCGTATCGGCGCGCGCTCCAGCACGACCCCGACAGCGCGCACATCCTGGCCCGACTGGGCGCGCTGGGATGCCGCCATGGCTGGGGTGAGGCCGAACGGTCTTTCCAGGCGGCCGAAGCTGTCGATCCGCACTACGAGCTGCTGTGGCGTTTCCGGGCTCGGTGCGCGCTACGCCAGGGTCGAGCGCGGGCGGCGGCCCGGAGCGCGGAAATGGCATTCCGCCTGGATCCCGATCAGCCGGAAGCCACCTTGTTGCTGGCCAGGGTTCGAGAGGAGCAACAACGCCCCGCCGAGGCGCAACGGCTGCTCGAAGCACTCGTGGTGCGATTGCCGGACTCCCTCGAGGCCTGGCAGGCACTCCGGGAACTCGCTAGAACGCGGCCGCCGGTCGCACTCTTCAGCCACGCGGACCGGCAAGTGCGCCGCCTCCTGATCCGTGAGCAGCCGCCTGCACCGCGAGGCGCAGCTCCGTCGGAAGCGGCCCCAGTCGACGACGCGCTGTCGGCAGGTCGGCTCTCGGCAGCCCGCCACCTGGCCATCACGCTCGGGATCAGCCCTGGTGAGTTGGCATTGCGAGCAGTGACCGTGGGACGAGCCGACCTCGGTCGAGAACAAGCAGACTTGGTGCTCTCCGCCGATCCGACTGACGGGGATGCCTGGGTTGCCCTGGTGGCGGCAGCCGATCTGAACCGCGACGACGAGGCGCTGGCAAACGCATTGCTGCGGTTGCCCGTGCACCCCGTCCCGCCGGGTCCGCTCGGGGCTCGGTTGCTCGGAGACTTGCTCGACCGTCGCGTCGGGCGGAATGCCGCCGACGCTTGGGCGACGGCTCGATCGGCATCGAGTCCAGCCGCCCCCGAGAGTCATCAGGCTTCACCGGAGTGATCGCGACGTGGCCGGGGCCGGCGCTCGAGACTTCGCCGATGCCGCCGGCTTGGACGCCGCGTACTTGGCAGCGTCGAACTCGATCACCAGATTGACTTCGGTGGTTCCTCGCTCACGAACCGTTACCTTCTTCTCCGCCTTCTGCATGATGCTCGGCAGCATGGTCGAGACGGTGACCTCGCCGACCGGTATGCCGCTGATCTCGAACGCTCCATCTAGACCGGTTACGGCGTGCGTGGGGTACTTCACGACCAACACGTCAGCATACATGAAGATGTTCATCGCATCCGTGAGCACGTGCCGCCCCAGCCGAGTCGGATACATTCGAATCGGATCCGCTTTGGGCAACGACGCCATGATGGCTTTCATCGGGGCGCCCAGCAACTCAGGCATGTGCGGCTGGTTCCCCTGGTTGGCCACGTCCAGCCTCTGCCCGAATGTCATTCCAATGGTTCGGGTTCCGAAGGTGCAGTCGCGAATGTTGACGCGCACGACATCCGTGGCCGCTGGCACGAAGCCCCGGTAGCCGGTAACGCCGACGAACGCGTCCGCCACACCACGCCCTTCCCCTTCACGGAACAGCAGCGAGTAGTACTCCTTCGCGGATGCGGGGCACTTCGCCGTGACCTTTTCGGCCACCCCCTCGCGGTGGGGAGCGGGATCCCCACTGATGGTCACGGTCCCCTTCACGCTCCCCACTGGACCCGCGTAGGCTTCCTCGCCCTTGGGGTTGACGGCCTGGCGGACTCTGTCGGCGTCGATCGGTATGGCAATCGGCGCGGCGCTAGACGCCAACGCCGCCGACGATGAGGCCGACGCCGCGGGACCGGCGGCCGGGCTCACCTTCTTCTCGCAGCCGCAGCCGGCTACACAGTTGGCAAGAGTGACAATGCTGGTGGCAATCGCGAGGTGCTCGAATTGGGTCACGGTTTCATGCCCCTAATGCGGTGTTGCGGCGGGAACGATCGCTGTTGGGTTCCGGCTCCTATTAAGCGCTGCAGAATTGGCATGCAAGCCTCGCGCCCAACGCATCCCCGCCGGCCCCCCGGGGCCGACGCCAAAGCATCCAGAGCTTTTTCGGCTCTGGCATCGGGCTGCGTGATAGCCTCGCCGCCGCTGTGACGGGCCGCCACGTGACTTCAACGGACTGTGCGGCGAGAAAGCCACCGTCGCTGGCAGTGTGGGTCTGCCTGGTGGCTGTGCCGGCCATGGGGACGGCGGCTGGTTGTCAGCGATCCGAAGGAGACGCGGTTCCCGCAGCGTCGTCGGAGCAGAACCCCGTCCCCGAACAGCCCAACGATCCCCCGATTACGCTAGCCGGGGGAGAGCAGACGCATTCCGTGGGGCAAGCTGCAAAGACCGCGGACTACGTGATCACGGTGCGCAACGTCAAAGAATGCCCCGTCGAACCGCACCTCAAGCCCAAGCAGGGCAACATCAAGCTGGGCGTGGAAGTGGTCATCGAAGGAACGGGGACGCGAGAAGTACCGGTGAATCCGTTCTACGCGACCGTCGCCGACTCGAAAGGGTACCCGTACAACTGCACTTTTGGCGGCTGCGAGCCGCCGCTCGAAAATCTGCGGATTCGCCAGGGGGATCGCGCACAGGGTTGGATCACCTTCGAGATTCCCAAGCAGGCAACCGGCCTGACGCTCGAATACAGTCCGTTCGTGATCGGTACCGGAAAGCAAACCGTTCGTTTCAACCTCGGCCGCTGATCCCAGATGCCGTCGGATTCGGTGGTCAGCACGCGTCGCGTCGACATCTTTCTCGCCCGATGCACTTGCGGGGATGAGTCGCTGTGCTTAAACGTGCCCGATGTTTGTTCACGGCCCCACCGTCACGCCGAACGGTTTCGGAGCGGTGTCTTGGAATCCAACCCCGTCGGGCCCGCGCGCTGCCGAACCTCATGTCTGACAGCCCCCGAGATGCACAGAACGTACTGGTTGCGGTGATGGAACGTGGCAGCCCCTGGCCCAGCTGTATCCAGCACTGCCGACGGTTCACGCCGGACTCGGTCGTGATCGCCCAGCACGCCGATGAGTCCCCAGCGGATCTCGCCGGACGGGTCGGCAGGCGCATCGCAACCATTGCCCGGGAAGGTCGCCGAGTCTCCACCGGTGTGATCGCGGTGGGCCGACAAGGGGGCGAAGCAGTGACCGCTGCCCGAGTTCAGCTAGCGTTGATTCTGCACGAGGGAATGAGTCCGGGGGGCGCCGAACGCGGAAAGCTCTGCCTCGTCGGCTCCGACCGCATGGGGCCCCAGGGACGCGAGCAGCTGATGGCTCTGGCGGGAATGATGATGAGCAATCTCGGTCCACCGGCGCCGACCATCGATGTCCGTTTCACAGATCGCGACGGCCGGCCCGGAAGCGAAGCTTGCGGGCTTCCAGAGCCAACTCCGTCTGCTTGTGCTGCTGCAACCCCAGAAGCAGCACACCGGGATTCTCGCGGTGACTCGTAGGAACGCGTCTCAGCGACTCCCGCACCGACTCCCACCATGCCGCATCCCAGGGTGGGGACCTCCCTGCACGTTGGCTCTGAAGTAGGCAGCCGCCTCGCGGTCGCTCGGCGTCTGCCTACTTCAAAGCAGCCGTGGCGGCCGAAGCCATGTCCAGCGCCGATCCCGGTAGCAGCCCGAGAGCCAAGACGAGCACGCCGGCCACGATCAAGGCGGTCAACACGTAGCCCGAGCGCATGGGAGTGGCAGCTGGGACGCCTTCGAGTGGCTCGCGCATGTACATGTACACCATGACGCGCAGGTAGTAGTAGGCCGCGATCACGCTGTTGATGAGGCCAATGACGACGAGCGAGTAGAGCTCAGCGTCGAGCGCTGCGCGAAAGACGTAGAGCTTGCCGAAGAATCCCGCAGTCGGTGGGATCCCAGCCAGCGAAAGCAGGAAGAGCGAGAAGGCCAACGCTGCCCCGGGATACCTCCGGCCGAGACCGGCGAGGTCCTCGTAGGTCACGGCCTCGGCGCCGCCGCGGCCGCACAGAATGAGCGTGCCAAAGGCGCCCACCGTCGAGACGGTGTAGGCGAGCAAGTAGAAGAGCACGCTTCCCTCGCCGAGCGGCGAACGCATGGTGGCGAC
>CAZSVU010000012.1:31273-41280 GCA_964610275.1 uncultured Polyangiaceae bacterium
GGCGTCCACCGTTGCCTGGTCGAGAGGGTGAGCCGAACGCATGGTGGCGACCACACCAATGAGGAGGTAGCCCGCATGGGCAATGGATGAGTAGGCCAACATCCGCTTGACCGAGGACTGACGTCCCGCGATCACGTTCGCCACGACCATGGTCAACACGGCCATTACCGCCAACACGGGCGGCCATCCGGTTCCCCAGCTCTTCAGGCTCTCAGCGCCGAAGCAGCCGAGAAGAACCCGGAGCAGCATCGCAAAGGCCGCCGCCTTCACCGCGACGGCCATGTAGGTCGTGGCCGGCGTGGGCGCTCCCTCGTATGCGTCCGGCGTCCACTGATGGAACGGGACGGCGCTGATCTTGAAGGCCAGGCCAGCCAGAATGAGTGCCAGCGCAATGAGCACGGGCGCAACGGCGACGTGGCTGCCCTTCTGCCCCACCGTGACGATCGCCTGACTGATCCCGGCGAAGTCGGTGTGGCCGGTTGCGCCGTACAGCAGCGCCGCGCCAAAGAGCATCAGGGCCGCTGCGAAGCTGCCCAGGAGGAAGTACTTGAGCGCCGCCTCGATCGCGCGCGGTGTGCGGCGGAGCCCCGCCATGCAGTACACACCGAGCGACATGGTCTCGAGCGCGATGAAGAGGCTCAGCATGTCGCCGGCAGCGGCCAAGGCGATGGCACCCACCGTCGAGAAGATCAACAGCGGGAAGAACTCGCTCCGATCGATGGAATGCTCGTGCAGGTAGCCGCCGCCGAGCAGCGCCGCCAAGCCACCGCCCAGACAGAGGACGAAGGAGAAGAAGACGCTGAAGCGGTCGATGATGAGGTAGGGAGCGACCGCGTCCAGGCCCTCCAACGTTTCCGGTCCGGCCAGCCACACGGAGAAGCTGAGCACCGCACCGGCGAACAGCACCACCGCGCTGCCCAGGCTGAGCTCCTGGGCCCGTCCGGAGCCTGCGTCCGTGCCCTCGCCGCCGCCGGCCAATGCCGGAGACCTGCCAAAGGCTTCAGCCAACATCAACAGCAGTCCGCCCAGGGCGACTGCGAGCAAGGGGGAAAGCCCGAACCAGAGGTCCATCACTTCACCTCCTTCGCGGCATCACGCTTGGCCACCGAGGCGTCTTCCTTCTTCTCCTCCGGTGGCTCGGGATAGCCGACTTCCAGCGCATCTCCGCGGCGGGGTAGGAGCCGGGCCTGCGTCACCTCGGGCGTCATCTCCAGGGAAACCCGGCGCTTGCCCTCGTACCGCTCCAAGGCCGACTCGACACTGGGCGTCATCCGGCTGAGCAGCGTTGCCGGGAACAGCCCGATCACGAACACCATCGCCAGCAGCGGTGCCAGCGCGATCGTCTCACGGGCGTTCAAGTCCTTGAGCTCTTGGTTCTTGGGATTGTCCAGCGGCCCGAAAAACATCTTCTGGACCACCGTCAGCATGTACACGGCGGCCAAGATGACGCCGGCAGCAGCTAGTACCGAGTGCACCTTGGAGTAGTTACCGAGCTTCTCGGAGACGAAGGTACCGGTGATGACCATGAACTCGCCGATGAACCCGTTCGTGCCGGGCACGCCCACGCTCGCCATGGTGATCACCGAAAAAATGGCGGCATAGACCGGCATGACTTTGGCCAGTCCACCGAACTCGCGCACCTGGCGCGTGTGACGGCGGTCGTAGACGACCCCGACCAGGAGGAACAAGGCACCGGTCGCAATGCCGTGATTGACCATCTGCAGGATGGCGCCCTCGACGCTGGCCTGGGTGGCGGCAAAAAGTCCCAACATCACGAATCCCATGTGAGCGACGGAGGAGTAGGCCACCAGGCGCTTCACGTCGTCCTGCTTCCAGGCCACCAGCGCGCCATAGAGGATACCGCCCAGAACGGCCACGCCCGCCAACGTGGGCGCCGCCTTCCAGGCCGCACCACCGAAGATGCCCATGCCGAAGCGGATGTACCCGTACGTGCCGAGCTTCAGCAGCACCGCAGCCAGGATGATCGAGCCACCCGTGGGTGCTTGCACATGCGCATCCGGCAACCAGGTGTGCACCGGCCACATTGGAACCTTCACGATGAAGGCGATGGCGAACCCGGCAAAACAGAGCGTAGCCGCCGTGCGCGGCAGCGCCAGTCGACTCAGCGCGAGGTAGTCGAAGCTCGGGTAGCCAGCCAGCTCATTGTGGGACCAAACCAGATACAGGATGGCGGCCAGCATCAGCACGCCGCCGGCCATCGTGTAGAGGAAGAACTTGTAAGAAGCCTTGATCTTCTCGATCCCGCCCCAGACGCCGATGATGATGAACATCGGCACCAGCATTAGCTCCCAGAACACGTAGAACAAGAACAGGTCCAGGGCGACGAACGCGCCGAGCATGCCACCGTGCAGCAGCAGAAACGCGAAGCAGAGCTCCTTGGTGCGTCGCTTGACGGACCCGAACGTCACCAGCATGGCGACCGGGGTCGTCAGCGTGGTCAAGAGGACCATCCACAGGCTGATCCCGTCGAGCGCCACGTGGTAGCGAATGCCAAAGCTCGGCAGCCAGTCGGTGACGTACTGGAAATGCCATCCGGTGGTCATCGGCACGCCGAGCAGGAACAGCGAGGCCACGAAGTCGACGCCCAGGACCAGCATGGTGAACCGCCTGAGCAGCTTCGGCGTCTGCCGCGGCAGGAACAGCACGGCCAGTGCCGCCACCAGCGGCAAGAACACGATGACGTTCAGCAGGTGGGGCCACTCTTCCGGCGGGGCTTCCGCCGCCGCTTCCGCTACCTCCCCGCTCGCCTCGGGCCACAGCCCGATGACGAATGCCATGCTGAGCAGGGCGACGGTCGCGACGGCGACTCGCTCGAGCCAGCCCCTGCGCCGAGGCACCACGAGTCCGAACAGAAACGCGAAAACGTAGGGCCAGGTTTCGAACAGGGCCCTGCCGAGCGGGGTCATCGCTGCACCCCCCTTCCGGGCTGACGGCCCCGATCCGGCGGTGGTCTACCTCTTCCCGGTCTGGGCCGCGGAGCGTCGCGATCTTGGGTCGGCTGCCCAGGCATGTGCACCTTGCGCCGGCCCTCTTCATCGTGCTCGATGACGATGCGCTGGGGCGCCGAGCGGTCCTCCTTGGGCCGCTCGATCTCGAACACCTCCACCGCGGTGCGCCCAAACGCGTTGCGCACCTCCAGTTTGACCGTCCGCTTGGTGTCCCGCGCCAGGGAGAACTCCACCTTCTTCTGGTCTGTGAATTCCTTGGAGTCCCACTCGCCGTCACCGTCCTGGTCCCAGCGGTACTCGTAGCCGAGCCCCGGCGCGGCGCTCACTTTGTACTCGCCACTGCGGTGGTCGGCGACCGCCTGCGCTTCGGCGTGGGGCACGGCCACGAACCAGCCCAGGGCGAGTACCCCGACGACCATCGTGGCCGCATAGGCATGGACTCGGCCAGTCTGCGTGAACCTGAGCAGCGCGCCGCTGGCTGCAACCACCAGCGCCGTCAGGCGGGCGATGATCCCGTCGACCACCCACGTGTCGATCCACACGCAGATCTCGGCGAGGGAATCGACGGCGCCGATGACCGTCTCTTCATAGAGCTCGTCGATCCGCCACTTGTCCAGCACCAGGCGGTGCAACGCCGGAACGCGCTCGGCGAGTTGGGCCGCGGGCTTCCCCTTCTCCATCACGAACATCCAGTAGGCCACACCCGCGCCGACCAGGAACGCCAGTATGCCGGGCGCCAAGAGCACCGTGGCCAACCCCTCGGCCCCCTCGATCTCCTTCACGAACGGCTCCGCGTGGTGGAACACCGGGTTGACCCAGTCGTCGAACCAGTGCGAGTGGAAGAACGCGTGCGCGTTGAACGCTCCGGCCACCAGCGCCAGCCCCGACAGAATGATGAGCGGCCAGGTCATGCTGCCAGGAGACTCCTGAGGCTCGGGACCTTCGAGCTCCTCGTCGGGATCGTACTCATGGTGGTGGTGGTCGTCCGCCGGCGCCTTCCACCGGCGCACGATGGCCCAACCCTGGAACTCCCCCAGGAACGTACGGATGAACAAACGCGACATGTAGAAAGCCGTCATCACGGCCGCGATGACGCCGATGGTCAAGAGCAGGGTCCCGTACCCTTCCGGCCAGACGAAGGAGTCGATCTGTGCCGCGCCACCACCGATCTTCCCGCTCGACGTCGGCGATCCGATGGAGGACGTGTACGACTTGAACAGAATCTCATCCTTCGAGAAGAACCCGCTGGTCAGGGGCAACCCGGCAATGGCGGCAGTGGAGATCAGAAACGTCCAGCCCGTCACCGGCATGAACTTCCACATCCCGCCCATGTTGCGCATGTCCTGCGACGCATCGGTGTCGTGGATGCGGGCATGCATCGCATGGATGACCGAACCGGCCGCCAGGAACAAGCAGCCCTTGAAAAATGCGTGGGTGATGACGTGGAAGAACCCGGTCGCGAATGCACCCACGCCCGCGCCCAGGAACATGTACCCGAGCTGGCTCACCGTGGAGTAGGCGAGCACCTTCTTGATGTCGTACTGAACCAGGGCAATCGTGGCCGCAAAGAAGGCGGTCGCCGCGCCAATCGTGGCGACCACGATCATGGCCGCCGGACTCAGAACCATCACACCGCTCATGCGACAGAGCAGATAGACACCCGCCGTGACCATGGTGGCCGCGTGGATGAGCGCGCTCACCGGAGTGGGGCCGGCCATGGCGTCGGGCAGCCACACGTACAGCGGGATCTGAGCGCTCTTGCCCGCGCAGCCCAGGAACAGCGCCAAGCCCACCAGGGTGGCGGCACTGACGTAGCGCGGCGTATTGAGTGCTTCCTTCCAGCTGTCGAGACTCGCTGGCAAGAACTCCGCCAAGGGCACGTGCGTGCCGATGGGCCAGACCTTGAAGGGCGTCACCAGCGATTCCTTGCCCTTCTCGATCCCGTCCCAGTCCAGCGCCCCCGTGTAGTAGATCAGCAGCGCCATGGCGACCAAGAGCCCAAAGTCGCCGATGCGATTGGTGATGAACGCCTTCTTGCCCGCCGCAGCGTTGACGTCCTTCTCGAACCAGAAACCGATGAGCAGGTAGCTGCAGAGCCCGACGCCTTCCCATCCCACGAACAACACGGGCAGGCTGTCGCCCAGAATCAGAACCAGCATCGCGAAGATGAACAGGTTCATGTAGGAGAAGAATCGATGGTAGCCCGGGTCTTCGGCCATGTACCCGACGGAGTACAGGTGGATCAGAAAGCCCACGCCCGTGACCACGAGCGCCATGGTCCCGCTGAGCGCGTCGACCGAGAAATTGACCGCGACCGGCACGGAAAGCTTGCCGACCTCGCCACCGCTCAGGGTGAACCACTCCCACCCCTTCCACACGAACTTGACGGCCTGCTCGCCTTGCTGAGCCTCGCGCAGCATCAGGAACGCGACCACACTGCCCAGGAAGGACAGGGCCACGCTCGCCAGGGCCATGAGCGACACGGCTTCCTTGCCGAGACGCTTGCCGAATAGTCCGTTGACGATCGCGCCGATGAGCGGCAGGGCGACCACGACTGCGAGCAACGTGAAGTTGTCTGCTGGAAACAGTGAGTACAAGTTCTGCATGAGAAGACTCAGTGCCGCAGGGTGTCCGCGTCGTCACTGTGGACGGTGGACTTGAGCCGGAAGAAAGCGACCGCGATGGCCAAGCCGACGGCCACCTCGGCGGCTGCCACCGCAACGACGAAGAAGGCAAACATCTGCCCGGTCATGTCGGCGCCGTGCACCCGGTTGTAGGCCACGAGCGCCAGATTGACGGCGTTCAGCATGAGCTCGATGCTCATGAGCTGGATGAGCATGTTGCGCCTGACCAAGAACCCGACCCCGCCGAGAGCAAAGAGCGTGCCGGCGAGCAGGGTGTAGTGGTCGAGGATGTTCCCAATGGGCAGCGTCATGAGGCAGGCTCCTTGGGCAGCGGCTCCGCGCCATCGCGGGGATGCACCGGCCCCCCGAATAGGCGCGCCGTGGGGTTGTCGGTCAGTGGCGTGCGGCGCGGTGGGCGCCCCTTGCGACGCACCAGGGCGATCGCGCCCACGATGGCGACCACCAACAGAGCGGTGACCAGCTCGAAGGGGACCAAGCCGACGCTGAAGATGAGCCCACCGACGGCCTCCACGCTTCCATGCTCGGGACGAGCCGGCGGCAGCTCGGCCGGCTGCACGCTGCCACTCAGCGCGTACAGGGCAGCCCCCATTCCCAGCAGGACTCCCGCGCCACCGACACCTCGTGCGATGCGGGTTGGGCCTCCTTCTTCATCACCCTTCGGATCGGGTCCGAGCAACATGATGACGAAGATGAACAACACCACCACCGCCCCGGCGTAAACGATGAGCTGGACAGCGGCGAGGAACTGGGCGTTGAGCAGCAGGAACAATCCCGCGATGCCCAGGATAGTGGCGAGCAGCCCCACCGCCGAGCGGATGGGATTCTTGGCCATCACCACGGTGATCGCCCCGACGAGCGCCACCAGTGAACAGAACAGAAAGAATGCGATTCCGGCGGTCATACGACGAGGGTCTTGGTCTGGGATTTGCCGCCCGTGAGGACGTAGTCCTCGAAGTTCTTGCGGAACTTGCGGACGAAGGCCATCACCGGCGCGGCCGCACCATCGCCGAACGCGCAGATAGTGTTGCCAGTCATGTTCGAAGCGATTTCGCTCATCAGGTCCAGCTCCTCCATCGTCGCCGTGCCCTCGACCACCTTGTCGATGATCCGCTCGAGCCAGCCGCAGCCTTCACGGCACGGCGTGCACTGGCCGCAGGACTCGTGACGGTAGAAGTGGATGATGTTCTGCGCCGCCAAGACTGGGTCCGCAGCGTCGCTGAGCACGGTGGCGCAGCAGGTGCCCAGCATTCCGCCGATGCCCCTGAAGGTGTCCACCCCCATGGGCAAGTCCAAGACGCTCTTGCCGTTGTAGGGCTCGAAGCGCTTGTCGCCGGGAACGTTCACGATCTCGTCCGGCAGCATGATCGGACACGAGGAACCACCCGGGATGACACCCAGCAGCTCACGGTCGCCCAGGATGCCGCCGCCCAGATCATAGATGAGCTCGCGTAGCGTCACGCCCACCGCGCACTCGTAAATGCCCGGCTTCTTCACGTGCCCCGCCACCCCGAACAGGCGAATCCCGCCATCGTTGATCTCGTGCAGGGCACTGAGCTTGCTGAACTCCTCCCCGCCCAAAGCGATGGCGATCGCAGCCAGCGTGACGGATTCGACGTTGTTGACCGTGGTCGGTGAGCCAAAAGCCCCACGCTGGGCAGGGAACGGCGGTCGCAGGCGGGGCTCGCCTCGCCGCCCCTCGAGCGAGTTGAGCAGCGCGGACTCCTCTCCGCAGATGTAAGCGCCAGCCCCCGTCTGGACGCAGATCTCGATATCGTAGCCCTTGCCGAAGGGACGCGTGCCCAGATACCCCTTGCTCTTGGCTTCCTTGATCGCATCCCAAAGCCGCGCCTTGGCCAGGTGCAACTCGTCGCGCACGTAGATGTACGCGGCGTGGGCGCCGATGCCGTAGCAGGCCACGATGCAGCCCTCCACGAGTGCGTGGGGGTTCTGCTCCATGATGGTGCGATCCTTGAACGTCCCGGGTTCGCCTTCGTCGGCATTCACCACGAGGTAGCTCGGCTTCTCGCCCTCCTTGGGCATGAAGCCCCACTTGACACCGGCCTCGAACCCGGCGCCGCCGCGGCCGCGGATATGGGCCTTCTTGATCTCGTCGACGACGAGCTCTCGACTCATGCTGAGCGCTTTGCGCGCAGCTCGGTAACCGCCGGTCGATTCGTAAACGGAGATCGTCCAGCTGTTGGGCTTGCCGTAGTTCTTGGTGAGGTGGTCCGTTTGCTTCAGCATGTCGGCCCTGGTGTGATGCGAGCAGCGTTCTCGCCCGCCCTAGCCCTCGTACAAGAGGCGATCGAGGATCCGGTCGAATTCCTCGGTGGTCAGGTTCTCGTGGTACGACTTGTCCACTTGAATCATCGGGCCGCTGCCACAGGACGCGAGGCACTCGGCCGTCCTGAGGGTGACGCGACCGTCCTCGGTCGTCTCCCCCACTTTCACGCCGAGCTTGTGCTCAGCGTGCGTCAATAGCCCCCCAGCACCACGCAACGCACAGCTCAAGGTCCGACAGACCCAGACCTGATGCTTGCCAGGCGGACTCTCGTTGAACAGGGAGTAGAAGGTCACGACTCCCTTGACGTGGGCCGTGCTCAGCTCGAGCCGCTGCGCCACGTAGTCGATGACCTCGGGCGAGACCCACCCCTCGTTGTTGTCCTGGCAGAGGTGCAGAACAGGGATACAAGCGGCCATCTTGTTGGGGTAGCGGGCGAGGATCTCTTCGAGTTCTCGCTCGCGCTCCTCGCTCAGGGCGAATGCCATTCGACTCTTCCGTCCTCCGGTTAGGCGCTCTTCCGCTCGCGGGGCGCGCAGACTCACACAAACCGCCCCGGGGTGCGGGGTGGAGCGAACCGTAGTGAGCCACAAACCGGGGTGTCAAGGGCGCTCGCGGGGCGGCTGCGAGGCCGCCCTCCGGGCAGCAGGTGCGACCGCGTCGTTGGGGCGTCGGCGAGCACGGCATAGCTCCTCATCGTCGGGCAGAAGGCCGCTCCGGGCCGAGATCCGTCTGCAGCAGAAGAGTGCTGATCTGCTTGAGATTGTGGGCTCAGGGGTTGTAGGCTGCGTTGCCTGCTCGAGGCCCCGGGCAGGAACGGAGGTGACGAGTGGCTTTCTGTCCGAATTGTGGGACGCAGAACCAAGACACGGCGAGTACGTGCAGCAAGTGCGGTTTCAAGCTCAAGGGCGCCACCGCGCCGAAGTTCAAGGGCACGATGCTGATGATGAACGCCCCCGCAGGCGTCCCGCGACCGGGGGCTGCTGGAGCGGCACCCGAGGCTCCGGCTGCTCCTGCCCCCGTCGCCCCGGCGGCCGCTCCGTCGCCAGCAGCAGGCGCCGCACCCGGGGGCAAGCCCATGATGAAGGGCACGATGCTGGGCGTGGCTCCACCGTCACCTGGTGCGCACGCTCCGCCACCGGCCGCCGCGCCCGCCGGACCTCCGCCCGGGGCGGCCCCCGAAGCTGCTCCACCGGCGCAAGCTCCCGCACCCGCTGAAGCACCGCCGGCTCACGCGCCAGCAGCGACTGCCGCCGGAGGCGCCGATCCTTTGGGCGGTACCGTCGTGGCCGGCATGGGCGGGGCGCCTGGCTTCCCCGGCCCGGTTCCTGGACCCGCGCCTGGCGCGGCACCGCCGGCTGGCGCACCACCTGGCGGACCTCCGCCCGGAACTCCGGGAATGCCCCCTGCGGGAATGCCCCCTGCGGAGCAACCTCCGGCCGGATTCCCCGGCGCACCGCCTGGAATGGGCGGCCCTGTGGCAGGCGAGATGGCCGGACAAGCTGCCGGAATGGTTGGCGCACAAGTCGGAGCGCAGGCAGGCGCGGCGATCGGTCAGATAGCTGGCGCTGGAGGCGAAGCCGCTGGCGCCCTTGGCGAAATCGCTGGAGGCGAAGCCGCCGGCGCCCTCGGCGGACAGTTCGGATCTGCCGCTGCTGGAGGACTCGGCGCACTCGGCAGCGGCGAGGGCAAGGTGAGAAACCCCATCGTTGCGCTCTTGCTTTGCTTCGTCTGCGGCGTGCCCTGGGTCTACTACCTGTGGGTCCTGCCCAGCGAGCTGAAGAACTTCCGGAAGAAGGACGACATCAACCCGATCATGTTCTTCGTCCCCATCATCCAGCTCCTCCAGATCTGGAAGGTCAACGAGAAAGTCCTTGAGGCCAAGCAGATGGCGGGTATCCCCAATCCCACGGTGGCGAGCCCCATTCTCTACTTGTTGCTCTTCCCGTGGGCGATGATCACCGACATGAACCAGGTGTGGGAGGCCACTTCCGGACGACCGCCCGCAGCCGGAGCGCCACCGGGACCGGGGATGCCTCCGGGACCAGGGATGCTGCCGGGACCGGGAATGCCACCGGGACCGGGAATGCCACCAGGACCGGGAATGCCACC
>CAZSVU010000012.1:41380-56805 GCA_964610275.1 uncultured Polyangiaceae bacterium
CGGGACCGGGAATGCCACCGGGACCGGGAATGCCACCAGGACCGGGAATGCCACCGGGACCGGGAATGCCACCGGGACCGGGAATGCCACCAGGACCGGGAATGCCTCCGGGAGCTGGCATGCCTCCGGGCGGACCGGGGATGCCTCCGGGCGGACCGGGGATGCCTCCGGGCGGACCGGGGATGCCTCCGGGCGGACCGGGGATGCCCCCCATGTGAGTCCCCGACGGGGGCCCGCCCCGCACTGGTCGGGGCACCGACAGAGGCACCGCTGCAAGCGCATGCGGTGCCTCTTCCGTCTCAGGCTACCGGCACGTCAGCCGCATCTGCGCCGCTCGCCCCCTGGCGCTCACTCGACGAGGTAGCATCCGACCGTGGCGAAATCGTCAGGACCCGCCCTCCCTCGCTCGGGCGAAACCGAGACCGGCCGCGGTCGGGCGGCATCGGAGCGACCCGCTGGCGAGAGGAAAGCGACCGACGGAGGCGGAACGGTCCGGCGCGGGCTCATCGCGCTGGCGATTGTCCTTCCCGTGACCGCTGCCGTCTGGCTCCGCTGGCCGCTGTGCGCTACTGCGGGGATTTTTGGGATCCCCTGTCCGGGCTGTGGACTAACCCGAGCCACTTTGGCAGCTCTGCGTGGCGACTGGGCGATGGCCTGGCACCTGCACCCGCTCTTCCCGCTGGTCGCACCGGTCTACGTCTACTTCGTGGTCGCACTCATTTACCGCTTCGTCGCGGGCGCGCGAGCCAAGCCGGTCTCCAGACGGGCCGATCGCGTCGTCAGCATCGTGGCGGGGGTCGCCGTGGCACTCTTGATCGTGGTCTGGGTGTCGCGATTCCTGGGGGCGTTCGGAGGTCCGGTCCCGGTGCGGACCTGGCACGAGGTCATACGTTGAACCGAAACAGGATCAGGTCGCCGTCCCGGACCACGTAGTCCCTACCGTGAATCCCCACCAGCCCGTGCTCCCGGCACTTGGCGTCGCTGCCGTTCTCCACGAAGTCTTCCCACCAGATGACCTCCGCCTTGATGAAGCCGCGCTGAAAATCGGTATGGATCACGCCAGCCGCATCAACGGCCGTGGCACCGCGTAAAATCGTCCAGGCCCGGCACTCACGTTCATTCTTGGTGAAGAACGTCAGGAGACCCAACAGGTCATAGCCGACCCGAATGACCTGGTGCAGCCCGGATTCGCTGAGCCCGGCACTCTCCCAGAACTCTGGTCGCTCCTCGGGTTCGAGCTCGCCGATCTGCGCCTCCAGAGAGGCGCAGATCGGCACCACCACACCGCCTGTTGACTCGACATGCCTCCGCAGAGCCACCAGGTGCGACGCTTGCTCGAGGTCGGCGAGCGCCGCCTCGTCGACGTTCGCCACGTAGAACATCGGCTTGCTCGTCAAGAGCCTGAGGGATGCCACTAGCTCGGATTCTTTCTCGCCGTTGGGTCGAAACGAGCTTGCCGCACGCGCGGAATCCAAGTGCTCACTGAGTCGCTCGCACACGCCGATGGCCATTCGCTCGAACGGGTCGCCACCCTTGCTCTGCTTCTGTGCGCGCTCGAGTCGTCTGGCGACGGTCTCCAGATCCTTCAGGCACAGCTCCGTGTGGATGGTCTCCAGATCGCCGACGGGATCCACACGCCCGTCCACGTGCGCCACGTTGTCGTCGGTGAAGCAGCGCACCACCTGCGCCAGCGCGTCCACTTCACGAACCTGCGCCAGAAACTGGTTGCCGAGCCCCTCACCCCGGGACGCTCCTCGCACCAAACCGGCGATGTCCACGAACCGAATGGTTGCCGGGATGCGAACCTCGGGGCCGTACGCGTCTACGATGGCATCGAGCCGTGCATCTGGCACATTCGCCACCGCAATGTTGGGCTCGATGGTGCAGAACGGAAAGTTCTGGGCCTCGGCACTGGCGCTCGACAGTGCGTTGAAGAGCGTGCTTTTCCCCACGTTCGGCAGCCCGACGATTCCACACGCGAAGCCCATTTGCTCGGCCCCGGTGTACCTGAGTCGGACCGGCGCCCAAAGCAGATCCCGAGCACGATGGCTCCGCCCTGAAGCGCCCAGCACAGCCGGCGGGCAACCAGGAGCGACTACGCTTCTCGCGAGAACAGACTGGCTTGCGAGCCGGCACGTGACACCGGCGGCCAAGAGTCTTTCGCGGCGGGCGGACGTGTGCCACCCACGCACACGGACGACGTGAAGCCGGGTTCGCGCTGCTGCAACGGAGCCTGGTGGCCTTCTCACTCTCTCGCACTCCGCACGGGCACTGGGTCCGGCTCGCTCCTGGCACGGTCCTCGCAGAGGGACCGCGCGTGCCGCCGCGCCTGAGGCGCACGTGTGCCTGCCCATGACCTGCTCTGACTGCAATTCCGACCGCGCCTTCCACTGGGAGACCACACCATGCGGCCGCTTGGCCAAGACGACCGCTCGATTGGACCGGGTGGTAGGACCCGGCACTCAATCTGTGCTAACCGATGCGCGCCGCCGCGTATCCTCACGGGCTTCCCGTCCGAAAGCCGTGCAGAACGTGCGCAGGTACAGCTCCCTTGGTGATGAGAGGACTCGAGAATGAATCTGGTGCAGTGGCTCCAAGGCCTGATGACCAACTTTGGCGCGGGCTGGGTGATGTGGCTCTTGCTCGGGCTGAGCGTCATTTCCGTCGCCATCATGCTGGAGCGGGCGTGGTTCTACTGGTCACTTCACGACAACATCGGCGAATTGGCCCAGCAGCTGCGCCAGTGCCTCCGGGATGGCGACCTGGACGGCGCCAGGAAGCGCATGAGCGCCTCGTCCAGCGCCGAAGCTGCCGTGGTGGTGGCCGGCCTGCTCGAAGCCGATCGCGGACCCCAAGCCGCGGACGAGGCCATGATGGGTGCCGCTGCTCTGCAGCGCATGAAGCTGGAGAAGCGGCTAGCCTACCTGGCGACGCTCGGGAACAACGCCCCCTTCCTCGGCCTGTTCGGGACCGTGATCGGCATCGTCCAGGCCTTCGAAGCCTTGGGAAGACAGGACACGAGCGCCGCTGCGTTGGCCGCGCAGGCCCAGTCCGTGGCCGCGCCGGCTGAGGTGATGGCGGCGATCGCCGAAGCGCTGGTGGCCACTGCCGTCGGTATCTTCGTGGCCATCCCGGCCGTCGCAGCCTTCAACTTTTTCAACCGGCAATCCAAGTCGATTCTGGCCAACACCGAAGCCCTCAGCCGGGTCCTCTTGGCGCACCTGGCCGCCAACGACAACGCTGACCTGCGACCCGCCGACGACGCCGACGACGAGGGGGACGGCGACTGATGGGCGCTGCCAGCAATGACAACGACGACGTCATCAGCGCGATCAACGTCACGCCGCTGGTGGACATCACGTTGGTGCTGCTGATCATCTTCATGGTCACCGCCAAGATCATCGTGGCCCAGGGCATGCCCATGGATCTGCCCAAGGCGGCGAGCGGTGAAACCGTCCAGACCATCTTCTCGGTGGAGCTTACGGTCGACGGAAAGACGCGGATCGATTCCAAGTTCGTGAGGAACGACGACGCAGTCTCCGGGTTGGCCAAGACGGCCAAGCTCAAGAACAAAGATCTGCGCGCCGTCATCCGCGCGGACAGCAAAGTCGAGCACGGCCGGGTGATTCACGTGCTGGATCTGCTAAAACGAGCTGGAATCGCCAAAATCGCCTTTGCCGTCTCGCCTTTGCAGGAGGGGGTTCCTGTAGACACTGACAAGCCTAAGTAACCCTCTGCCATGGCCATGCCCGCCGATCCCGCCCCCAGCGAGGCGCCGTCCTCGCCCAAAGCGCGCCACTCAGGCGCGCACCGACGTCGACGCACTTCTGGAGGATGGATGCGCAATCCGCTGGCGCCCATCCTCGAGTGCGGGCGACGCCAGGTACGGGTGGGCCTGGCGCTCGGCATCGCTGGCTCGCTCATCGTGCACGGCGCGGGAGCCGCCAGTGGAATGCGCAAGCTGGTCGCCCTGGAAGCCTACGCCAAGGGCGCGCGCAGCATGATCCTCGACCAGCTCTTCTCCGAGTACGACGTCGAGATCGAGAAACCGAAGCCCCCTCCCGAGGCTGAGCCGCCAGCTGAAGAAGAGGGAGACACCGAAAAGGAAGAGACGGAGAAGCCTCCGCCCAAGTCGAACCAGGCTCCACCGCAGGAGCCGCCACCCGAGGCCGCACAGGCCGGCAAGGTCCTCACGGCCGAGGCAGACCCGGATGCCCCGCTCGACCTCACTGGCAACGGCTTCGTGGTCGGAAACGCCGACCGCTATTCCGGTGGCGTCACCGCAGCCAAGGGCACTGCCGAGACCGCGGTCCGAGACCAGCGGGCGCGTCCCGAAGGCGTGAAGGGTGGCAGGGGCGACGGCAAGCCCAAGACGGTCGCGGCCAAGCCACGCGAGCCAGAAGAGGACCTGTCACGTACCGCGATGCCGCAAAGCACCAACTGGGACTGCGGCTTCCCGCCAGAAGCCGACGTCGAGCAGATCAACTTCGCACGGGTACGGGTGGTGGTGACCGTCGGTCCAGACGGCCGGGCGAAATTGGTCGCCATCCAGAGCGATCCCGGGCACGGGTTTGGTCAGTGGGCGCAGCGCTGCGCGATGCGGCGCTCCTACGAGGTCGGACTGGACCGCTGGGGCAAGCCGGTCACCCGCACCACGCCACCCTTCTGGATCAAATTCGAGCGGTAGGAGCCCCGCCCACGCGCTCGGCATTGGTCTCCGCAGTGTGGATCGCGGTAGAGTGGCCGCGTCCCCATGGATGACTGGATCGAGCAACTCAAGACGGTCGAGCTATTCTCGGGCCTGAAGCCCGAAGCCATCCAGCTCATCGCCCAGGTGGCGACCGAGGAGACTCACTCTGCGGGAACCAAGATCTTCCAGTTCGGCGATACCGGCGACAAGCTCTACCTGATCCTGAAGGGCAAGGTGCGAATCAGCCGGGAGGTCCCCGGGATGGGAGAGGAGGCGCTCGCGGTTCTCGGGCCGGGAAAGGTCTTTGGGGAGATGGCCCTGCTCGACGAGTCACCGCGGTCGGCGGACGCACGGGTCCACGAGAAGTGCCAGGTCCTCAGCATCTCCAAGGATGCGTTCGACGATCTGCTCTTCTTGCACAAGGACCTCGCGTACGAAGTCCTCTGGAGCTTCGTCTCGATGCTGGTGGGCCGCCTGCGTGAAACGACCGACAAGCTGACGTTCCTGTCCATCAGCAACAAGTTCTGACTCGCTGTGCGGGTTACGCACGTGCAGGAGTGTCGTTCGCTCAGGCAACACCAGAGCAGTGGGGTTCGGCAGCGGGCTCTGCTGGGCGCCAAAGCCCGATGTAGGAGGATTTCCGGCCAGCGCGGGCGTGGCCCGGCGGACCCGCCGCGGGGCGGCGAGGCCATCCCTCCGCGGCGCGGAACTTCGAGCACACGTTTCGCGACGGGTATATAAGTGTCAAGAAATGCCGAGCATTTCTGCCCCGAATGGCGGGACGGACACCAATATTTGACCCGTTAACACCCGTTCAGTATCGTCTGCGACAAATGCAGGGGCTCACCAAGCGCCAGGCGCAGACTTTGGACTTCATTCGACAGTCGATCGAGGAGCGCGGCTATCCGCCGACGTTGCGCGAGATCGGCGAGAACATGGGCATCCGCTCAACGAACGGGGTGAATGACCACCTCCGCGCCTTGGAGCGCAAGGGTTACCTCCGACGCGAGGACATGAAGAGCCGCGCGTTGAAGCTGGTCGACGACCCTGCCCTACCCTTGGCGAAGACGCACGGCGACGCGACCGAGTTGCTCGACGTTCCGGTCGTCGGACGAGTGGCAGCGGGCCTACCACTCCTGGCCGAGGAAAACGTCATCGACACGGTGAAGATCGACCGCGCACTGGTTCGGGGCGGCCGCGAGGTCTTCGGTCTGCGGGTGACCGGCGACTCGATGATCGACGCCGGGATCTTCAGCGGCGACTACATTTTCGTCAAGCGTCAGGCGACCGCCGAGCGCGGCGACGTGGTCGTAGCCCTCATCGGCGACGAGGCCACGGTCAAGCACTACTACCCCGAGAAGGACTACGTCCGGTTCCAGCCCGCCAACGCGCAGATGGCGCCCATTCTGGTCCGGGCCGCTGATTTTCGGAGCACGATGCTCCTGGGCAAGGTGATCGGCGTTTTTCGGCGGCTCTGAGCCTTCCGCGACAGCACCCGGCGAGTGGAATGCGCTGACACTGCCCCCGGGCAGGCCGCGGCGGGCCGGTGTGCAGCGACTCCAGTGGCCCCCACCGCCACCTCCGGGCCCCGCCCATCGGTCGTGCCGAGACCCTGGCTCGCTTCCACTCCGACGGGCCGAACGGGACCGAGCCAGCGAAACGCTGACGGCGGCCCGCATCATGCCGTCGTCGATAGTCGGATGTTGACGGGGTATTCTTCGCGTTGCTAGCGTCCGCAAACGACTTCGTGGGTCCGAGCCGAGGCTTTCGGATGGGTGACCGGCAACAGCGAGCACGGCCAAACAGCCTGAACAGACGGCTGGGTGTGTGCGCGTTTGCGATCGGCGCCGCCTTCGCGGTCACCGGCTGCGGGAACATGATCTACGCGGTCAACGTCAACGCCGCGGCCAACAAGATCGAGGAAGCCAAGGAACTCGGCGCCGAGCAGTGGGCACCCTACGAGTACTACTACGCGAAGGAGCACATGCTGAAGGCTCAGTCCGAGGCGGCTGAGGCTGACTACGGCGATGCGGCGGAACTGGCAAGCGTCAGCGAGGAGTACGCCATCAAGGCGATCCGCATTGCCAAGGCGACCCGGGGGGCGGCCAAATGAGCTCGCGACACATCACGAGCTTGATCCTGGTAGCGACGGCCACTGCTTTCTACGGACACGGTTGTGCCAAGGCGCCGGAGATGCGCGGCAAGATCGCGGGGTTGGAGAAGATTGCCGAAGAAGCCGAGAAGAACGGCGCGCGACGTTGCGCACCGCGCGAGCTGGCCCTCGCTCAAAGCCACCTCAAGTTCGCGACCATCGAGCTGGATCAGGGCTTCATCTCCAAGGCCAATCGCCACCTGTGGATTGCGGAGCCCAACGCCCATGCGGCCAACTTCCTGTCGCCACCAGAGTACTGCCTGGACCAACCGGCTGCCGCACCCGGGGACCGGGACGGCGATGGCTATCTGGACCCGAACGACAAGTGCCCTGATCAGCCCGAGAACTACAATGGCTATCAGGACGAGGACGGGTGTCCTGACGATCCGGACACGGATGGCGATGGGCTGACCGATTCGGTCGACTCCTGCGTGCTGGAGCCGGAGGACGCCGACGGCTACCTCGACGACGACGGGTGCCCGGAGATCGACAACGATCTGGATACGATCCTCGACACCACCGACAAGTGCCCGCTCGAGCCCGAGGATCCGGATGGATTCGAGGACGACGACGGCTGTCCCGATCCGGACAACGACCAAGACACCGTGCTCGATCTGAAGGATCAGTGTCCGAACGAGATCGGCTCGGCCACGAAGGAGCCGCTGGGGTGCCCGGCCAAGCCGGCCTTGGTCGTGGTGACGGACTGCGAGGTCAAGATCACGCAGCAGGTCCACTTCGCCTACAACAAGGACGTCATCCGGCGGGAGAGCTACCCCGTGCTCGACGCCGTGGTGGACGTCCTCCAAAAGAATCCCCGCATCAAGATCGAGGTGCAGGGGCACACGGACAACCGTGGCAGCGCTCGGTACAACAAGGGCCTGAGCGACCGCCGCGCCGCGTCGGTGATGAGGTACCTCGTGTCCCACGGGGTCGATCCCGACCGCCTCACCTCTCACGGCTACGGGCTGGAGAGGCCGTTGGTGCCCAACACCACCGCCCAGAATCGGGCCCTCAATCGGCGCGTGCAGTTCATCCGCACCGAGGGCGCGAAGAAAGGGTGCCCCCCCGCAACCGGCTCCGAATGAGCCCGTGAGCGGCTCGCGGGGATACGCCCCGAGCCACCTGCATTTGCGAGCTTCACGCTCACCCCCTCAGAGGTTCGATCAGTGCTCCGCCGTTCTTACTTGCTGCTCTTCGCCCTGGTTCTGACCCTGGTGCCCGCGCACGCGGCTGCAGCCCCGCTCGATGGCGCGGCGAACAAGAAGATCGACGAGGCCGTCAACCAGCACTACCTGGCCACCTCTTTCAACAAGGCCGAGTCTATTCTGCTCGGAACCCTGAAGGCGTGCGGCGATCGCTGCAGCAAGCCGACGCTTTCCCGTGCCTGGATGTACATCGGGATCGTTCGCGGCAGCGGCAAGAACAACATGGCAGGCGCCAAGCTGGCGTTTGCCTATGCCGTCTACCTGGACCCGAAGATCAAGCTCGACGCCGCGCTGGCGACTCCGGAGACCAAAGCTGCATTCCGACAGGCCAAGGCGTCCGGAGGGTCGCCGCCGCCGGACAAGACACCGCCCCCATCCGAAGACAAGTCCCCGGAGCCGACACCGACGACTCCCGAGCCCGTTCCCGCTCCAGTGGTCGGGCCGAGTGAAACCCGCGGGGTCGAATGCACGCCTCGAATCCGAGAGGTGCAGACGCGCAGGCCCATCCCGATGCAGTGCACCAGCGCGGCCGCGGAGGCGGTGCAGGGAGAAATCCGCTACAAGGAGTACGGTGGGGATCAGTGGCAGACGGCACCGTTGACGGAGAAAGGCGCTGCCTTCCAGGGGATGATCCCCTGCGAAGCCACGATGCTGGCGGGCCGAGTGCAGGTGCAGGTCGTGCTGCTGGATGCGGCGGGCAACGTCGTGGATTCGCTCGGATCGCTGAAGAACCCCGTGGAGTTCACGGTGCTGACCGAGTCGTCGCAGCCGCCGCCGGCGTTTCCCGACCAGCCGCCTCCGCCCCGGTGCGCCGAGTCCACGGAATGCCCTCCGGACTTCCCCGGTTGTCGCGGCGGCCGTGGTGCCAAGCAATGGGGCGACTCCTGCGAGGCGGACACCGAATGCCGTCGAGGATTGGTCTGCGTCGCCGGCAAGTGTGAGAACGCCCAGCCGTGCGACGTCGATGCCGACTGCGGCAAGGACAGCATGTGCGTGGCCGGGACCTGTGAAGCCGCCAAGCCGAGCTCTGGTCCCTACAAGAAGAACTGGTTCGGTCTGCACGTGGCCCAAGACTTCACGCCCGTCGGCGGCGAAGACGTGTGCTCTCAGGACAGTCAGGCCAATCAGGGCTATGCGTGCTTCGAGAACGGCGACACACCGGTGCTGGGCAGCAGCGATCCGGTAACGAACAAGGGGTTGGAAGGGAGAGTAGAAAGCGGGATTGCGATGGCAACCACTCGTCTGCTCTTCTCCTACGATCGTGCCTTCACCCCCAATATCGCTGCCGGCGCTCGCCTGGGCTACGCATTCCGCGGTGGGCCCACGACGGCTGACCGGGTCGCCTTCATGCCCTTCCACGCCGAGCTCCGCGGCACGTACTACATTCTCAGCCTCGAACAGAGCTTCCGCCCGTACGTTGCACTTGCGGGTGGCGTGGCGCAGGTCGATACAAAAATTGCCGACGTGCAAATCGCGACCCGACCCTGCCCCACCTGTCCCCCGGATCCGGCAACTGTGAAGACCGTCGACGTCTGGAAGAAGTCTGGCCAAGCCTTCGCCGCCGGCAGCGTCGGCGCAGTGATTGGGTTCACGGAAAACGTTGGCGCCCAGCTCAATCTGAGCGGCGTGCTGCTCTTCCCCTCCAGCGGCTTCTCGATTCAGCCGTCCCTGGGAGTGGTCATCGGCATCTGACCCTCGCTGGCCGAGGCGGAGGCGGCCCCGTTTCCGCCTGACACGCTGCGGGCAGCCCACACCAGCGCGTTGCCCACGGGGTAGGCCAGGAGGACCCCGGTCAGCGTCCGTAGCCAGAGGCTCGGCGGGCGAAGACCAAGGGACTCGGTGAATACGTCGCCGACCATGACCGCGGCCGCCACGAACACCCAGATCCGGAGCGGCCACACGCCAAGCCGCGGCCGCAGAAACAACGCTCCGAGCCCGAGCCCCACGTAGATGCCAAAGCAGCGCGAGCAGACCGGCAGGGTATGTGCCCAGAAAGTGAGGGAGCGCCCGGGGTCGCGGTGGCACTGAAATTCGAACCACGCACTCACCGCGTCACTGAGCCAGTGCACGACGGGGAGCTTCCCCACTAGCAACGGCAGCAGCGGCGAGATTCCGACCAAGAGCAGCGCCGCACGCACGCCCGGCCCGAGCAGCCGGCGGAGGCGTGCGACCGTCATCGTTTCGCAGGGAGCGGCCGCCCGAGCTGCCGCAGCACGGCTTGCAGGTCTTCCCAGACCGCTCGCTTGGCACGCGGGCTGCGGAGGAGGTAGGCGGGGTGAAAGGTGGGCATGACCGCCACCTCGCCGCGGTAGAGCTTCCAACGTCCGCGGAGCCGGGTGATGCCTTCGTTGGTGTCCAACAACCCTTGGACGGCCGTGGCCCCGAGCGCAACGATGACCTCCGGAGCGGCGAGTCGCAGCTGTCGTTCGAGAAATGGACGGCAGGCAGCCATCTCGTCGGGCTCGGGCTTGCGGTTCTTCGGCGGCCTGCACTTGACGATGTTGCAGACGTAGACCTCGTCCCGACCGAGCCCCATGGCGGCGATCATGCGGTCGAGGAGCTGCCCGGCAGCCCCCACGAACGGGTAGCCTTGCTCGTCCTCGTCGGCTCCAGGTCCTTCCCCGACGAAACACAGCCGGGACACCGCCGTGCCACGAGCGAACACGGCTTGGGTCCTGCTGGCATGCAGCCGACACCGGGTGCACACGGCCACCTGGTCCCGGAGCTGCTCCAGGGTCTCAGCGTCCTCGATCGGAGTCGGGGGCGCGTCTGACGCAGGCAGTGATTCTCGCTCTCGCAGCGGTTCGGTCACTTCCGGCCTCGGTCGCCGCTCGGGCTGCTGGGCCGCATCGATCGTCGCGTCCGACGCCCGCCCCGGGCTCATCGGGGGCTCGCTCGGCTCCACCGAATCCGCTCGCGGCGGCGACGCCGCCCGACTGCGCGCCAAGTCGGGAGCAGCACGCGGCAGGCCCGTTGCCCCGGTCGCCGCCACCCACTCCGCATGGGCGCGGAGAGCTGCCGTGATGCTTCTGAGCTCTTCGCGTGTGTCGTCCGCCGGAGGCGCGGCCATGGGGGATTCCGGTCAGGCTTCCTGAGCGGCCAGCCAGCGTTCCGCATCCAGCGCCGCCATGCAACCGGTGCCGGCCGCCGTCACCGCCTGGCGGTAGGTCCAATCCGCAACGTCGCCGGCCGCGAACACACCGGGCACGCTGGTGACCGTGGTGCCCGGCTTGACCAGCTTCAGGTAGCCGTTCTCGTGCATCTCGAGCTGCCCCTTGAACAGGTCGGTCATGGGCGTGTGCCCGACCGCAACGAACATGCCGGTCACGTCGAGCCGCGTCACTGCGCCGGTCTTGACATTCTTCACCTTCAGCCCGGTGACGCTGTCCTGCTCGACCCCCAGCACTTCCTCGACCACGTGGCTGTACATCACCTTGATCTTCTCGTTCTGGAGCAGACGCTGCTGCATGGCCACGGAGGCGCGGAGCTCGTCGCGGCGGTGGAGCAGCGTCACGGTCTTGCACAGGCCCGAGAGGTAGGTCGCTTCCTCCAGGGCCGAGTCGCCACCTCCGACCACCGCTACGTCTTGTCCGCGGAAGAGCGCCCCGTCGCACACCGCGCAAGCGCTGACGCCTTTGTTCTTGAGCTTCTCCTCGCTGTCGAGGCCCAGGTAGTTTGCCCGGGCACCGGTGGCGATGATCAGAGTCTCGGCGAGATAGAGCTCGTCCTCGTCTTCGCCCACCCAAACCTGGAAGGGGCGCTGCGCCAGATCGACCTTCTGGACATCTGCGGTGAGCAACTCGGTTCCCTGCCGCTCGGCCTGTTCCCGCAGCTTGGCCATGAGCTCCTGTCCCGAAACTCCCTCGGGAAATCCGGGGAAGTTCTCCACGTCGGTGGTGAACATCAGTTGGCCACCGGGGATCAGGCCACCCGCGTTGAACCCCTCCACACACACCGGCTTCAGGTTCGCGCGCGCTGCATAGATGGCCGCCGTCAACCCGGCCGGCCCCGACCCGATGATCAGAACTCTGTGACTCCGCGGTTCGCTCATGGCGGTCGGATCTAGCACCCTCGGCGACCGGGCCCAAGCCCAGTCGCCCGTGAGCCCCGCTCGCGGGCCGCTTCGCAGATCAATGGACCGACTGCATCCAACCAGCTCCACGACCCCTGCAGGTGGCCCGAACCGAGACGCTGGAAGCGGCGGCGTCTGCAGCCGGCGGCGACCCCCGAGCGCCAAGGCTGCTAGGGTGTGGACGACCTGAGCCATCGCCAGCGCTGGACGGAACCACATGAAACGGCTGTTCGCTTCCCTCGGAGTGCGGCTCTTCTTCTGGATCTTCGGCCTGATGGTCGTCGCATTCGCTGCCTTCGCCTACCTGAGCATCAGCCGTACGACCAAGGATTGGATGCTCTCCTTCGAGCAGCAGACAGCACAAACCACGGCGGTCATCGAGCGCGCCCTGCGCTACGGAATGCTCCTCAACCGCAAGGAAGACGTCCACGCCACGCTGCGCAACATCGCCAAGGAACCGGGCATCAACGCCATCCGGATCTACGACAAGAGCGGCGCGACCATATTCTCGACCCGGCCCGAGGAGATTGGCCGCCGGGTGGACCGAAACGCCGAAGCGTGCGTCGTGTGCCACCGGCCCGGCGAACCCCCGACGGCGCTGCCCGAGACCGCGGTCCGCACCCGGGCGTTTCGCGACGCAAACGGAAACCTGATCCTGGGCCGCATCCACCCCATTCCCAACGAGCCCCAGTGCTCCTCGGCCCCCTGCCACGCGCATCCGGCGGAAAAGAGCATCCTGGGCGTGCTCGATCTCAAGATGAGCATCGGCGCCGTCGATCAAGCCAAGCGCCGCGCCGAGCACACCCTGCTCCAGGCGATGCTGCTGATGGCGCTCGTCTGGGGGGGCGCCGTGGCTCTATTCATCTGGCGCTTCGTCCGCCGCCCGGTTCGCGCCTTGGCCGAGGGGACCCGCCGCATCGCGGCCGGTGAGCTCGACACGCGCATCGAGCTCAATGACCCCGGCGAGATCGGGGAGTTGGCAGATGCCTTCAACAAGATGACCGAAGATCTGGCGCTGGCCCGTGAGCAGGAGCGCCAATGGGAAGACGAGCTCAAGGCAGCCGTACGCCGCAAGACCGAAGAGCTGAGTCGCGCCCAGAGTCAGATGGTGCACATGGAGAAGATGGCCTCCCTCGGCAAGTTGGCCGCGACGGTCGCACACGAGCTGAACAACCCGCTGGCCGGCATCCTGGTCTACGCCAGGCTGGTCGCGCGCGAGCTCGAGGACGGGGAGCTGTCGGCCGAGACCCGCACCGAAGTACTGCGACATCTGCACGCCATCAGTCAGGAGTCCGGGCGCTGCGGCGAGATCGTGCGAAACCTCCTGACGTTCGCCCGCCAGTCGAAGCCTGACTTCGCCGAGCATCACCTCAACGAGGTCATGGAACGCAGCCTGATGACGGTGCAGCACTTGATCAAGCTCGGCGGAATCACCAGTTCGGTGCATCTCATCGACGGCGATGATCTATTGGACGGCGATGCCAATCAATTGCAGCAGGCACTCGTCGCCATCCTGGTCAACGCGGTCGAGGCGATGCGCTCCGGAGGGGACCTCGAGGTGCGCGCGCGCGGCCGAGAGCAGGAAGTGGTGATCGAGATCTCGGATACCGGTGTCGGCATTCCGGACGACGTACTGCCCAACATCTACGAGCCCTTCGTTTCGACGAAGGGCGACGAAAAGGGCGTCGGGCTGGGCCTCGCAGTGGCCTACGGGATCATCCGCCGCCACGATGGCACCATCACCGTCGAGTCAGAAGTGGGCGTGGGCACCACCTTCCGTGTGGTATTGCCACGCCGATATTCCCCACACGACGCCACTGCCTCCGCGCCCAGCCGCGAACCACCGACACCCTCCGACTGAGCTCGGACGGAACTAGCGAGCACGCAACCATGACCGAGGAGCAATTCGGGATTCTCATCGTCGACGACGAACCGTCCGTCCGCGACTCCCTGTACCACTGGTTCCGTAAGGACGGTTTTCGCGTGGGCGCTGCCGAAAGTGCTCACGCCGCCTTGGAGCGTTTCAAGACCGATGACTGGGACCTGGCCCTATTGGACATCAAGATGCCGGGCATGGACGGGATGGAGCTGCAGCGCCGACTGCGTCAGGTTGCTCCCAACACCACCGTGGTGATGATCACCGCCCACGGAACCATCGAGACGGCCGTCGAGGCGCTCAAGTGCGGTGCCTTCGACTACGTGACCAAGCCGGTCGACCCCGACGACCTGACGCGTGTGGTGTGGAAGGCACTGGAGCACAAGCGCATCAAGACCGAGAACGTTCGCCTGCGCGCGAAGCTCGACGAGCTGGGAGAAAGCGACGATATCGTCGGTGAGAGCCCGGAGATCAAGCGGATTACGGAGCTGGTCAAGACGCTCGCGAAGAACGATGTCAGCGTGCTGATTCGCGGCGAGAACGGAACCGGAAAGGAGCTCGTCGCCCGGGCGATCCATACCGGAAGCCCGCGCCGCTATTTCCCGCTGGTCCCCGTAAATTGTGGCGCGGTGCCGGAGAATCTGCTGGAGAGCGAGCTCTTTGGGCACGAACGGGGCGCGTTCACCGGCGCGGCGCACCGCCGCCAGGGGCGATTGGAGCAGGCCGATGGAGGCACGCTGTTCCTGGACGAGATCGGCAGCATCAGTCCGCGCATGCAGGTCGAGCTACTGCGGGTGCTGGACACGAAAGAGTTCACGCGCATCGGAGGAAATCGGGCCATTCACGTCGACTTCCGCGTGGTGTGCGCCACCAATCAGGATCTGGAGCAGCTCATCCACGACAAGCTGTTCCGAGAAGACCTGTACTTCCGCATCAACGTCTTTCCCATTGAGCTCCCTCCGCTACGCAAGCGTGCCAGTGACATTCCACTACTGGCTCGCCACTTCCTGACGGAGTGCGCGGCGCGGCTGGACAAGCAGATTCACGACTTCTCGGACGGAGCTCTCAGCAAGCTGCTCGACTACGACTGGCCCGGAAACGTGCGTGAGTTGGCCAACGCCGTGGAGCGCGCCGTGGTCGTGGCCGACGGCCCGGTCCTGGATGCCGGCGATCTTCCCTTGATGGCGCCGGCCGGCAGCATTGCCGCCCGCGACGATGCGCTCGCCGAGATGGAGCGCGTCCACGTGGCCCGGGTGCTGACCAAGACCGAGTGGAACATCTCGCACGCAGCCAAGCTGCTGCAGGTGGATCGCACCACGCTCTACAAGAAAATCAAGAAGTACGATCTGAAGAAGTAGCCCGGCGGCTGTCCGAGACGCTGAGCTGAGCGCGAGTGAACCTGGTGACGGAGGCGGTGCGGGACAGGCAGC
>CAZSVU010000013.1:0-49123 GCA_964610275.1 uncultured Polyangiaceae bacterium
CCATCCCAGGTCGGATGGTCACGGCATGCAAGGAATGGACCGATCGAAGGTGCGTGAAGGCGCCAGCCACTCGATCTGGCACAATCCACAGACCCTGCGTCGAGAGGCGATTCCGCGCCACAACGAGATCAAGCGCGGGCTCGTCCGGAGCATCTGCCAAAACCTCCCCGTCCCCATTCCCAAGGGGGCGTGAGCACCAAGGGTGCATGCCTACCGAGCGGACTGAACCTACTGCAGCCAGGCCAAGACGCTGCTGCGCTAGGTCAAGATCCTGGGGCCATGCCGGCCCGTGTCGAAGTTCGAGTCGTCTTCTTCCAGTTCCAGGCAAAACCGTGACCTTCCAAGAACGCATCCAACGCGATCCGGGAATTTGCGGTGGCCAGCCCGTGGTCAAAGGCACGCGGGTACTCGTCCGCACCATCCTCGGCTATCTCGCGCACGGTGAAACCATCGGCACAATCCTGAAGGAGTTTCCGAGCGTCACGGAGAAGGACATTCGAGCCGTGATCGCCTTCGCCGCAGCTTCTGCCAGCGAAGACTTGCCGGCACCGAGCCCATTTCCGCCCGTCACCGAGGTGGTGTGAAGGTCAAGCTCGACGAAAACATCCGCCGGTCTTGCCGCACGCCAGATGCCCCGGTGCCGGTCACGACGTGGTAGACACCTGCAGGAACGGCTGCAATCCCCGCGGGCCCAAGAGACGTAAGAGGAAACTGATGGACGAACATCCAACCGGCGCCATCCTGCAGCGCGACAAGAAGACCTATGCCATCGTCCCACGCACGCCCGTTGGGCTGGTCACCCCGGATGATCTGGAAAGGATCGCCGCTGTCGCCCGCAAGTTCAATGTCCCGATCATCAAGATAACCTCGGGCCAGCGCTTCGCGCTGGTGGGCATCGAGCGGGACGCGGTCGATGCCGTGTGGGAAGAACTCGGCATAGACGTGGGCAAGGCCACCGAGCTGTGCCTGCACTACGTGCAGGCCTGCCCGGGCACCGACGTCTGCGAGTTCGGCTTGCAGGACTCCATCGGCCTCGGCAAGAACATCGAGGAGTTCTTCATCGGCATGGATCTACCCGCGAAGGTCAAGATCGGCGTGTCCGGCTGCCCCTTCTGTTGTGGAGAGAGCTATGTGCGCGACATTGGAGTCTTCGGAAAGAAGCGCGGCTGGAGCCTGGTCGTGGGTGGAAGCTCGGCGCGGCGTCCGCGGATCGGGGACTTGGTCCGTGAGAACCTGTCGGAGCAGGAGGTGATTCCACTGGTCAAGCGGATGCTGGAGTACTACCGAGAACACGCCCAGAAGCGCGAGCGCCTGGCGAAGCTCGTCGATAGGATCGGAATCGAAGAAGTCAAGGACGCCCTCGCCTGAGTGGAGTGATCGCTCTGTCGCTGGGCTCGCCCGTCGGTGGCGGGTGAATCGGCGAATCGAGGCCGGTCGATTCCACGACGAGTGACGACCGCGCAATCGGTCGGGAGGTCCGCCGCGAACGAGGAGCCCGACCCGACGCTACTTGAGCCCCAGTCGTACGGCGAGGTGGTGGAAGTTGCTGCGATGCATGCCGAGCGCCCGACCCGCGGCCGACCAGTTGCCATCGTGCGCAGCCAGGGCCCGCTCGATTGCCGACCGCTGAAAATAATGAGCGACACCTTCGACGGCTGCTACGGCGATTCATTGAAGAGTACTGCCACCCCTGCCGCACCCATCTGTCTCTCGGCAAGGACGCGCCGGAGCCGCGTGCCGTGGAGCCGCCGGAGGTGGGTGAGGTGATCGAGTTGCCGCTGGTTGGTGGACTCCACCATCTGTACACACGGCGAGCGGCGCAGCCGCAGGCTGGGCGGTCTTGCCTGTAGCGCTACGCGGGGCCACGACCGGCGGCCCAGTGCGCAGTGGCTCTCGACCCGCGTCGGTCGCGGTCCCTGCTGGCCAGGTTGGATGCCGCCTGGGCCTTCGCTCCCGCCAGGGGGGCGCTCGACCGAGGCCGGTCATGCGCGAGGATGAGGTTTGCAGGATGCACAAGTACAATCGCCACCCTGGGCTGACCCGCCCGTCTGCGCTACGCTGCAAGCGTATGGCCACCGTCGGTGACATCCCACAAGGGCTGGTCGGCGTCCTGCTTCGTCAGTACGCCGATTTGGTGCGCGCCGAGTTCGGCACGCGCGCCCGCCACCTGATGCTCTTCGGCTCCTACGCGCGCCGAACGGCGCGCCCCGATTCGGACGTGGATGTCGCCGTGGTGGTAGATGGCCTGACCCGTGAGGAGCGAATCCGCTGCGGCGAGCTTGCCGCCGACGTCTGCCTAATCCACGGCGTGTGCCTCACGCCGCTGGCCTTCGCCGCGGACGAGCTCGACCGGCTGGTTTCGCTCGAAGCGCGCATCGCGCACGATATCCTGTCGGAGGGCGTTGCCCTGTGAGCCCTGAAAACCGCATCATCCACGTGGCGGCCGAACGCGCACTGGGTGAGCAGGCACTGCGCGCGGCCGAAGAGCTCCTGCGTTGTGAGCTGTGGAATGATGCGGTGAGTCGCGCCTACTATGCGGCGTTCCACTTTGCGCGTGCCGCCCTGCTCACGCTCGGCGTCGAGCCTGCGACGCACACGGGCGTCAGCGCCATGCTCGGGCTGCACCTCGTCCGAGCGGGGCTGCTTCCCCCCGCCGTGGGAAAGGACCTGGCCCGCTTGGAGCAGTTCCGGACCGAGGCGGACTACAACCGCTTCTTCGTGTTCACACCCGAGAGTGCGACCGAGGAAGTTCAGGTCGCGCAACGCTGCTGCGCCGTGCTGGCCGAGTTCTTGGATCGTTCAGCCACGGCCTGAGCCCACCGCCGCTCGCACGCCACCCTGGCCCGCGACTCGCCCCAGCGCCGGCAACACGGAGACGTGGCCCTCGCGTGGCGTCTTCCGGGTCTCCGTTCCATTGCAGCCGCGGAGAACCGCTGCTCTCTTGCACCTGCAAAGCTGCAGTGCGCGCGGACCGGGAGACTGCTACGGTCTGCCCACGCGGTAGCGGAGGCTCCCAGAGACGGGCTACGCTACCCCGGGCGTTGCCGGAATGGCGGGCGAAGCCGGCACGCCGACAGCAGCAGGCGGCGCGGCTGGAACCGCGGGCGTGCCTGCCGCCGACGGCGCACCAGGAACGGGTGGCGCACCCGCCACGGGTGGCTCGGCAGGATCGGTCACCGGCGGATCCGGAGGGGTAGCCGCAGGTGAAACGGCGGGATCCGGAGCGACCCCGGTCGGAGGGACCGCCGGCGCGTCAGCAGGAGCAGCCGGCTCGGCCGGAGCGGCCGGAGCCGCAGGTGGCGGGGGCGTCGCCCCAAGCGGTGGCGCTCCCGGCGTGGGTGGCGCGCACGCTGGCGCGCCGGGTGTGGGCGGAGCAGGCGGCAGCCTCGCCAAGGGCGACTCCTGTGAGGGCATGCTAGGCAACGAGTGCAACGACGAAAGCTGCTGCACAAACATCGTGGTTCCCGGCGGCACGTTCCGCATGGGCCGCGGCACCGAGCTCTGCTCGGGCTGCGTCGACGGGTGTCCGGGAACGGCGAGCTGCTCCGCCAACGAGCAGCCCGAGCATTTTGCGACGGTGGCGCGCTTCGCGCTCGACAAGTACGAGGTCACCGTCGGCCGGTACCGCGCGTACATAGAGGCTGGCGGCTACACGCAAGCCGCCCCGCCCCCACCGGACACCGGAGCCATTCCGGGACTGCCCGGCAGTGGCTGGGACAGCGCATGGAACACCGCATGGAACACCGAACTGCCGAGTGACACCAGCGGGCTCGAGCTCTACCTCAACTGCGGGCTCGACAACTCGACCTGGACCACTGATGTGGGCGAAAACGAGACGGCCCCGATCAACTGCCGCAACCGGTATGAGGCGTTCGCGTTCTGCATTTGGGATGGAGGCCGCCTGCCCTCCGAGGTTCGTGATAGTGCCGCAAGCACCTCCAACCAGCGAGGTCGGTAATGTGGGGCGAGCGGGGATCCGCGGCGGGTCCGCTGCTCGCCGCAGCGGGTCTGATGGTTCCGGCACGGCCACCCAGGCGCGTCCGTCATCAGCGTCGCCCCCTCCGCGGTCACCCCCCAACCACTTGCCCACGAATTCGGCGGTGCGCGTCGCATCTCAGCAGCACGAGTCGGCGCTCCACGCGACTTCTGCCGCGCGTCGCGATGCTCGTTTCTCGTGGGCCCCACCGGGGACCGCACGATCCCGGGATCGCTCCCGAGCCATCGCCTCCAACGCCGCATCGGCCAGCACTCGCTCCAAGGGATCTTCCAAGAACCAAACGCCAATGGGGGACGACGGTTGCCGCAACGCGCCTTGCAGCGCGGACACCAACGCGGGCGCCAAGCACTGCCCATCCGCGGCGTAGGGCCCGGAGAAGACCAACGCGTCGAGCCCACCCAGCGCACCGCACCCCGCGCCGCAGGCCAGCAGCAAGCGATAGGCAAGGACGTCGCGAGCCAGGCGCGTCCGGGGCGAAGACGACCGCAGCAGCTCACCCAGCGAGAGCGCTTCGCCCACCAGAGCCGAAAGCCCGCTCTCACGAGTCAGCATGAGGTCCAGCTGCTCGGGGCCGACGCCCAGCTCTTGGGCCAGCGTCAGGACGATCCCCGCGTCCAACTCGCCACAGCTCGTCATCCCGGGCAGACCCTCCAGCGGGGTGGCGCCACTGGTCACCATCACGGGTCGGTCTCCACGAACCGCCGCCACCTCCGGTCTCGCTGCGAGACAGATCGAGAGGATGCGCGCCGGGGCGCGAGCCCCACTCCGGCGGCGCTGCGCCGCGACCAGCTCGCACGCGGCGGCATGAAACAAGCCGTGGTACCCGAACCGTCGCACGCCGAGAGCGCGCCGGGTTTCCGCGTCCAACCCGTACACTCGTTCCCGCGGAGGCAGCTCCGAGAAGAACGCCGTCTCCGGCACGAGCCACACGGGCACCCCCACGAACACCTGCTGACACGCTCGTGCCAGGGCCAGCGTGGGCGGGATGTGCAGGGGGGCCTGGGCGCTGACCTCCTGCACAGCGCTCAGGACACCGGGGGTCGAGCGCGCGGGGCCGCCGAGCACTTCGCCCCCGTGCCGGAGGTGAATACCGACCGCGTCCGGCAGCTCGCCCAGAGCTTCCGCAGCGAGCGCCCGTCTCACCTCTCGGAGCTCGTCGGCGACCGACTCGCCGCGGTCTCGTGCCTGCACGTCCCGAGCTCGGGTGTGCTGCCAGCGTGGCGGCCGCACCGCGTCGTCGTACCAGGCGCACCGCAGCGTCCTGGGCTCCGCGCACAGCGTCAGGACGTTCATGACGCCACCGCCTGCGGCGTGCGCTCCGCTCGCGCGGTGAGCAGACGGTACGCTTCTCTGCCGATGGCGAGCTCCTCGTTGGTGGCGATGACGAGCACGCGTACGGGGCTCTCGCCGGTGGCCACGTCGGCCGGGAGCGGTCCCGGGTTGACGTTCGCGGCCGCGTCCAGATCGACTCCGAGCTCTTCCAGGCCGCAACACACGGCGGCGCGAACCTCCGGCACGGTCTCTCCCAACGTGTCCGTGAAGATCACCGCGTGCGCCGGCGCCGCAACCACGAGGTAGGCCCCGAGGTACTTTCTGAGCCGCCAGAGATAGACTTGAAGGGCTAGCTGGTGCGCAGCGTCCTCCGAGCCGCCGACCAGGTCACGCAGGTCGCCGGAAGATCCCGACACGCCCAGAACACCACTGTCGCGGTTCAGTAGGCTCTCGACTCGGTCGACGTTGCCATCCCGCAGGGCGAGCAAGCGCAGCGTCACGGCAGGATCGAGGTCCCCGCAGCGGGTGCTCATCATCAGACCCTGGAGCGGCGTGTACCCCATGGTGTTGTCCAGCGACTTGCCCGACCGGATAGCGCACAGGCTCGCCCCGCCGCTGCCCAGATGACAGCTCACCGCGTTGAACTCCTCGACGGGGCGACCCAGGAACGCCGCCGCAGCGCCGGTGACATACTGGTGGCTGATCCCGTGGAATCCATACTTGCGCAACCCGAGTCTGAGTCGGAGGTCGTCGTCCAGGGCATACGTCCGGGCCCGCGCTGGAATCGTGCTGTGAAAGCTCGTGTCGAAAACGAGCACTTGCGGCAGCCGCGGGTGGCCCCTCCCGCAGGTCTTGACCAATGAGATTGCCGGCGGGTTGTGAATCGGGGCGAGCTTGGTGAGCTCATCCAGCACGCGTTCGACACTCTGGTCGAAGTGGACGCTCCCGGTGAAATGTCGGCCACCATGCACGACCCGATGCGCGATGGCGTCTGGCGCCGCGAGCTCGTCGCCCTCCAGCACCCGTGTGATCTGTTCGAAAGCCGCAGCGTGGTCCGGCATCTCGACGAACACCGTGCGGGTCTGCCCCTGCGCCTGGTGCACAATGCGCGCTGGCTCGCTGGTTCGAGCGCCGACACGCTGCGCTTCACCTCGCGCGAGCTCACGCCCGTCGGGGAAGCACAGCACGCTGTACTTGAGTGACGAGCTGCCACAGTTCAAGACCATGATCCGCATGCGGCCTCCTAGATTTCGTCCGAAGTCCAGCCGTAAACGGGAATTCCCACCAGACCGTGGGCGATGGCCGCGGTGCCGTAGATGGCGTCGGTGAGCTTGCCGATCTCGACCGATTCGTCGCGGGCGTGGGCAGCCTGCTCTGAGCCCGGGCCATAGCCCACCGTCGGGATGCGAAGCTCGTTCACCAGAACCCCACCCGCCGTGCCCATGCCCAGGCGATCCAGCACCCACTGACCGGGTCGCACTGGGCGGCCCGCTGCTCTCAGGGCGTGATGGGTGCGCTCCACCAACGGACTGAAGGGATCGGTGGACCAAGCCGGCGTGAGCTTGGACACGGTCCGCGTCTGTCCGGTGCCGAGTTGCTGTCGTTCCTGGGCGAGGTCGACCTCCACCCCCACTGACCCAGCCGTGCGGGCTCGAAGCCCTGAGCATTCCCGCGTCACGGCGATGACGTTCTCTACCTGCTCACCGTGCAGCAGCCGCCGCGTGAGTCGAATCTCCGACTGGATGCGCGGGCCGCCGGGGCGAACGCTAGGGGCAAGCACCGCAAAGTTCTGCTTCCCGTTGTTGGGCGGGCCGCCGGCTCCGCCCTGCTCCAACCCCGCGTGGACTGCTCGAGCGGCGTCCTCGACCTGGAACGCATCCCGCCCCTCCAGCAGTATCCGCAGCGTCGTCCAGCCTTCGTGCCCGTGATACACGCCCAGGTCAGTGGGTTCTCCGAGGATCGCATACTGAGGCACCAGGCCGAGCTGCGGTAGCGTCTCCGAGACCAGTGCCCGCACCCCGAGCGCCGCTCCGTTCTCCTCGGCAACGGTGGCCGCCACGACGAGGTTGCCACGCAAGGGCAGCAGGCTGCGCTTGAGCGCGACGGCAGCGAAGATCTGCGCCGCCAACCCTCCCTTACAGTCCGCCGCTCCCACTCCAGTAACTCGCTCGCCGTCGACGCTTCCAGCGAACGGCGAGTGCCGCCACGCCTCGGGACAATCGGCGGCCACCGTATCCAGGTGGGAAATCGCCAGCAGCGTCGGCCCGCTCTCGCGACCCAACATCAGGCCGAGCACGTTGCCGTAGTCGTCCCGCACCACGCGATCGAAACCAAACACGCGCATGGTCCGTTCGACCACCCCCGCAGCCTGGTGCTCGCTCAGGCTCAGGCTGGGCGTCTGTATCAATTCGATGAGCAGGTCGAGGGCGGGTTGGGTCAGCGCCGCAGCGCGACTGTGCAGCAGGTCGTACATCTTCTTGTCTCCTGTCCAACGCGCGAGAGCGCGGTCTCGCCCGCAGTGGCTACAAGAACCGTGCCCAGCCGCCGGGTCCCTCCCACGCACAGAAACGCCGTGAATTCACCCCTTGGAAGAATGAAGACTATTGCAATTCGCAATTTCTCTATTGCATAATGCAAGTCCGATGAAATCTGCGGATCTGCGCCTCGAGGACCTGGTCTCGTTCGGAGACGGCACCATCGGCCTGCACGGCCGCCGACTGGTCCTGCACGGCGTCGACGCCATGGCCCAGTACCGCCACGACCTCTTGGACATGCTGGGCCCCGACCAGGCCCGCCGAGTCCTCACCCGCTTCGGCTACTTCTCCGGGCAAGCCGACGCCGCGGCGGTCCGCCGGATCTACCCGAGCATCGAGCTCCGAGAGTGGATCAAGGCCGGGCCACGGATGCACGCCCTGATGGGCGTCACCCGAGCGGTGGTGAAGTCGCTCAAGACCGACACGGTCAGTGGCGACTTTCGCATGGAGCTCAGCTGGCACCGCTCCGCCGAAGCCGAAGAGCATCTCGCGCAGGCGGGCCCGTCCTCCGAGCCCATCTGCTGGATCCTCGTCGGGTACGCGTCCGGGTTCGCCAGCTACTGCTGGCAAGAGCCGGTCTACTTCGTCGAGACTCACTGTCGAGCAGCCGGGAGCCGCGTCTGCCGCGCACTGGGTCAGAACGCTTCGGCATGGGGAGCCGAGCTGCAGCCTCACCTGCCCTACTTCCAGGCCGACGACATCAAGGGACGCATTCAGACCCTAACGCTCGAGCTTCGAGAACGCACCCGCGAGGTCGCGGCGCAGCGCAAGAGTCTCCACGCCCTCGAGAGCCTTGCCTTCCCAGCATTTCCGGAAGTCCACAGTCGCTGCTTCACCCACGTCTTGGAGGTGGCGAGGCAAAGCGCACGCTTCGATGCTTCCGTCCTGCTCACGGGGGAAAGCGGCACGGGCAAGGAGGTGCTCGCCCGACACATCCACCGGCTTTCCCCGCGGTCGCAGGGCCCCTTCGTCGCCATCAACTGCAGTGCCATTCCGGAAACCCTGCTGGAAAGCGAACTGTTCGGACACGCCGCCGGTGCCTTCACCGGGGCACGCGGCGACCGGATCGGCCTGTTCGAGCAGGCGCAGCACGGCACCATCTTCTTGGATGAAATCGCTGAGATGCCCCGCGCGCTTCAGGTCAAGCTCCTCAGAGTGCTGCAAGAGCGCGAAGTGCAGCGCGTCGGAGAGAACGTCCCGCGGAAAATCGACGTCCGCGTCATCGCGGCAACGAACCGCGACGTGGCCCAGGCCGTCCGTGACGATACCTTTCGCGCCGACCTCTACTACCGGTTGGCGGTCATGGTGATCGAGCTCCCGCCACTGCGGAAGAGACGACCCGACATCCTGCATCTGGCTCGCCATTTCCTGCAACGCGCCCAGCGCAAGCTGGCCATCCCGAACCTCCGCCTGCACCCGAGTTGCGTGGCACCCCTGGAAACCTATGGCTGGCCGGGCAACGTACGAGAGCTCGAGAACGCCATTGAGCACGCGGCGGTGCTGAGCTCGACCGACACCATTCTCCCGGAGCACCTGCCCTCAGCGGTCACCCGGCCGCTGTCGCTGGCGGTCGTAGTGGCGCCGTCCACACAACCCAGAACCCTGGCCGAAGTCGAGGCCGGATACATCCAAGCGGTGCTCGAGTACACGGGCGGCAACCAATCGCAAGCTGCCAAGCTACTGGGCATCAGCTTCACCACCCTTTGGCGCCGGCTGAAGCGGACAGGTCACGAGACCGCGTAGTCGCTCCGGCCACGACCCCGCTCGTCTCACCGCTCTACCCCTTCTGCCAACCGGACTGCGTGCTTCACCCCGGCACATCGCGCGCGCACCGCAGCCCGAGGTGCACGCTGTCGCCGTCCGGAGCGATCTGCCAACGGTAGTAGCGAGAACGAAGACGGCCCCCCGGACAGAACCCACCCGATCAGCGTAGCACGAGCCAGCAGAAGCTGGCCGCTCCAGCCTCACTGCCAGAAACGCGCAATCAGCACGTCTCGGTCGCCAGCCGAGGCCAAGTACGTTTCGTTCGACTCGCCCGCGCCCAGTACCAAATCGCCATTCAGAGTACCGGCCAGCAGTAGAGTCCCGTCGGAATGCGGAACGAGCGATCGAACCGAGTCGATACCCTCACTGACCATGCTCCGGACCCAAACCAGATCGCCGACATCCGTGTAGCGGGCCAGGAAGATCCCCTCGTCACCCTCGGTGGAGACGACGGTCTCGTTGCACTCGCCCGGCGCCACCGTGACGCCATCCGAAAACCATCCGCCCACGAATACCGACCCGTCTGCCGTCGTGGCCAACGCAGTTCCGGTGGCGCGACCGGCAATCCGCCGAAACCACGAAAGCCGTCCATCCGGCGCGTACCGCGCCAGGAATCCGTCGTGGAGGTCGGTAGCGGTCACGCGGGTCTCATTGGGCTCCCCGACACCGAAGACGGCGGTCTCGGAAAAGTATCCCGTCAGGAGCAGGGAGCAGTCCGGAAGGGTGGCAATGGCCTGCACTTCGTCGCTGTCGTCCCCCCCGAGCTGGGTCGCCCACTCGAGCTGACCGTCGCGGTCGTACTTGGCGACGAACCCATCGCGATACCCATTCGACACCAGCGCGAGCTCGGTGGGCTGCCCTGGATTGAAGACCATGTCGAACAACGTGACGCCCGCCAGGTACGCCGAGCCATCCGGGCAGGCCGCAACGTCCGTGGCGTTGTCGACGAAGGTGCTGCCGCCCTGCCGCGCCCAGACCAGGGTGCCGTCCAAGGTGTAGCGCGCGATGTACACGTCCCGGTATCCACCCTCGAGTGGAAGCAGCGTCGCTCGATCGGGATCGTCGAGAGCCAACGTCACGCTGCCTTGGAAGCTTCCCGACACGACGATCGAGTCGTCGGTGGCAACCAGGTCGTGAATCCAGCCCGAGTCATCGCCACCCGCCTGCGTGACCCAGTCCACTGCGCCCGCCGAGTCGAACCGCGCCACGAACGCGTTGGAGCGCCCCACACTCGTGAGCCCGACCTCCCCGGACGACCCAGCGCCCAGGGTGACGCTATCGATGAAGTTGCCGGCCAGCAGCATTCCCCCGTCCGGGGTGAACGCGACATCGCTGATGCCGTCGCTGCTCTCTCCGTAGCTCCCACCCACCTGAACGATGCTCTCGAACCTTCCGTCCGGCGCGTAGTGCGCCACGAACCCGTCCCCCGCACCGAGCGCCTGAAGCGTCACCTGGTTGGGTCCGTTCTCGCCGAAGGTTGCCTCCCCGGCAAAACTGCCCACGACCGCGAGCTGGCCGTCCGCGCTCAGCGCAACCTCGCCCGCGCCATCACCGTCAGGTCCCCCGGCGCGCCGCGCCCAGATCAGAGTGCCGGACCGAGGATCCAGCGGTGGCCCGCAATTCGGCGGCTCACCGCCGGCGCCCCCCGCAACCCCCACACGGCCCCCCGCCCCGGCAACGGCCACCCCCGGCTCCCTCCCGCCTTCGCCAGCGACCGACGGTCCCCCTCCGGTCGCTCGCGTCGCCGTTTCACCAAAGTCGCGCGCGGTCTGACCGCCGCACGCGGCAACCGTCGCCGTCACCAGCACTCCCCCCAGAACGGGACTCCCGAACCAATGCATGAACCCTGATGCAAGATACCACGGCCCGCCAACCATCGCGGGTGACGCCCGCAGCGTGTGCTTCGGCCGCGCCCGTCCCAACGCGAATCGCGAAGCGGCAACGCCATGCAGAACGCCACCGCATGGGCAGGACCCCGGAGCCAGCGTCCAGCCAGGACGGCTGGCAACGCGCTCTGCTCGGCGTTCTCGGCCGGTCGGGGCGCTACTCCTTCGCCGTGTGCTGCTTGGCGGTGATGTGCTCCACCTCGACGCACCACACCAGGGTGCGCTCAAGCGCCTGCGGGCCGTAGGTCCACCCACCGCGGTCCGAATGCTTCCGCATGATCAGGTCGAGCCCGTAGCGAGCTTCAACGAGGTCCCGAGCAAGACGAGCCTTGCCCCAGGCGATGACCGACCGATAGCGCTGCGACCAGCCGCAGGCTTTTCTGGCGTGGGTGACCAGGCCCAAGTCCTCTTCGAGCTGGACACACACGCGCTGCTCGGACGAGACGAGATTGGACTTGCGTCCGTCGCGCGCGGAGTGAAACCAGAACCGAGCACGTCGGCTCCCCCGAGCTGGTTCCCAGCCGAAGTTGAGGGGAACGACGTACGGTTCACCCTGGTCCACGAACCCGACGTGACAGACGGCGACCCGCCCGATGATCTCGGCAACCGCCTGCGCATCGAGCACCTGCCGCTCCCCGCGTCGAATGGAATGTTCGGTCATGGCCAGGCAGCGAGAGTAGCTCAGAAACGGCGACTCGCAGCTGACCGGCGTGCAAATACCCCCTGGCCACCGACCCCCGGCGGTGCGACGCTCGCAGCGCGGAGGGCTCTCATGGCTGACCAACCCAGAGTCGCGCGAATCGGTGCCATTGCGGGCTGTGTGGCACTGGCCCTCACGGGGTGTTCGAAAAAGCAGGACGACAAGCCCACCGAAACCGCCTCCACTGGGTCGCACGCCACGGCGACCAGCGGCTCGCCCCAGGACCAATCCCAGGAGGGGAAGATGGCAAAGCTTCAGATCTCCAGCACCGCCTTCGAACACCAGGCGGCGATGCCGAAGAAGTACACCTGTCAGGGCGAAGACATCTCGCCACCCCTCGCGTGGAGCGGCGCGCCCGACGGCACCAAGAGCCTGGCGCTGATCGTGGACGATCCAGACGCCCCAGACCCGGCGGCGCCCAAACGCGTGTGGGTGCACTGGGTGCTCTATGACATCCCACCCGGCGAGGCGGGCCTGCCCGAGGCGACCAAGCAGCCGCCCGCCGGCGCCCGGAACGGCAAGAACGACTGGGGCCGCACCGGCTACGGCGGCCCCTGCCCACCGATTGGCCGCCACCGCTACTTCCACAAGCTCTACGCGCTCGACACCGAGCTCGGCGATCTCGGCACCCCGACCAAGGCTCAGCTCGAGAAGGCGATGCAGGGCCACATTCTGGCGCAAGGCGAGATCATCGGCACGTATCAGAAGGAGTAGCGAGGCCTCGGGCGCTACCTCCCGCGACGCCCGGACCCACCCGCGCCTTCGAAGACTCCGAAACGATCCGCCAGAACCACGAGCTCGAACACCGGCATCGACTTCGCCGGTGGCGTCCACTCGCCCTCGGGATCCGCAGGGGGCTCCGTCTTCCTGCCGGTCGCGCGGGCAACCACCGAGACCTCGTCGCAGTAGCTGTCATCACAAACGTAGGCGAGCCGCACGCAGTCGCCCTCGATGAGACAGTCGTGGTTCTCGAGGTATGACGGATCCACCTGTGGACCCGGTAGCTCGATCGCGGCTCGGTCGGTGAAGATGAACACCTTCTCGGCAAAGGCTCCGAACCTGATCGTGCGCGTTCGCTTCCACGCCACCACGGTGCCTTTCCGAAGACCGGCGAGCTCTGCCCCCGACAACGCGGACGCATCCTGGACCGTGGCGAGCTCTTTCCGTCGGTCGAACTCGTCCAGGAACTGCGTCCCGGGTTTGAAGGCCACGTCGGCGGCCAAAATCCACCCCGGAAGAATTCCCGCTTTCTGGTAGCGAAGTGACTTCCAGAATCCATCCATCGGCTGGTCGCCGACAACGACAACCGCACTGCCGAGACGCCGAGGCACTCCTTGGCCCACATCCTCGACGCTATTCCCACACTGGCGAGCCCGGGCCTGCTCCTGGGTCGGACAGACCGCGGACGCGGCGACCACCACGTACATCCTACGGGTGGTGAAGTTGCTCGGGTCCAAGGGCGTGTTCGGCTGCCAGCTCACCGTGGCCGGCTCGGCTGGCACGGGCTCTGCTGCGGGCGCGGTGGGTTCGGGCGATGCCGCCGAAGGAGTCGGAACGACCGGCGGCGGTGCCGTGCCGGAACACGCCGTCGCGCCCACCACAAACCACAGCGTCAGTCGCATCGTCCCATCACTATACCAGTCGAGCCGATGGCAAGCGCTGGCGGGCGGTGACTTCCGGGGCTCGAACGACTTTGTCCGCAACCGGGGCGCGGACTCGGTCGATAGGTGCCGCGTGCGAAGTTCCCGCAAGCGACCGTTACTGACGTCTCACCGTGTGCTGCTGGCGCTCGTTGCGCTGATCTTGCTCCTGACGCCCGGGTGCCGATGCGGCGAACGCTTCAAGGGCGAGATCGGGCCCCAGGCGATCGACGAAGTCCCAGCGGACGCGGTCTTCTACCTGGGCGACCACCAGGGGACTCCGGTCGTCCTCACCAACGCCCGGGGCGAGGTCATCCGACGGGTGGAGCATCACCCCTACGGCTCCGTCATCGCTGAACGGGGGGCCGACGATCCGTACGCGTACGTCGGCAACGAGCGAGATCACGGCTCGGGCTTGAGCGACTTTCAGGCGCGCCCCTACCGACCAAAGCTGGGTATCTTCCTCGCGCCGGACCCGGTGGCCGTGTTCGAGCCGGAACGGCTGCTCGACACGCCGGCTGCCCTCGCGCCCTACACGTATGCGGCGGCCGATCCGGTCAATCTGAAGGACGCGTCCGGCGAGATCCCGACCAACGCCTACGAGTACATCGCCGAACAGCACCTCGGCCCACGCCTGCCGCCCGCCTACCAGGCCGAGATCGAGAAAAACCGACCAGCGGGTTGGCTAGCAGCACTGGCGGTCGTGAGCGCGCCCTCGGAGGCGAGTGCGGGAGTGGCCCTGGGCGCGTACGTCGCCCGGCTGGCTGTCTCGGCCGCCGCGCGCCGGGCGGCGATTCAAGCCGGCAAGGCTCTGCTGAAGCGCGTGGCGGTCCGGGCGGCGGAAATCGCCACCCGGAGGAGTAGACCCACCGGCGTGTTCGCCCGGGTGATGCCGCGCGAGTTCGCGAAGCAGTTCCGCAAAGGGACGGGAACGCTGGCAAGGGAGAATCCGCACAACGAAGCGTTTGTGACCACTCGGTCTCAGCTGGATGGAATCGTGACCCGAAAGGGGGCTGCCGAGCGGCTCACCCTGAAGAAGAACCGAGCGGGAACGGTCCTGCGAACGAAGGACGACACCCTGGTCACATTCGACGTGCTCGATGTCGACGGCATCGGCCTTCGGTCATCGATTGAGGTCCCAGGAGGTCGGGGCTACGGTTTCATCACGGGTCCGGGAACCCGAGGCGGCGCCATCGAGTGGATGATGAACAACGGCACCCGCACGGACCTCAAAGCCTGCAACATCTCCCTCACCCACCTCTTCTGATCATGTCCCAGTGCAAACGGTGCAGTCGATTGCCAAACGAGTTTCCGGGAGAGGTCGTCAAGAGCGTACGCGAGCTCAGGCGTGGACTGCGCGAGATCAGCGTCGACGGCATGACCTGGACAACCCTCTACCAGTGCAAGAAGTGCGGCCTACTCTGGGAGGAGTCGTACGAATCCACCGGGCACGGTGAAGTCCCCTCGGTGCGCAAGCTGCCCGGAGCGAAGCCGCCGCCCAAGCCTTCGGTTTCTCCACCGACGGAAATCCACCCACCTTCGCCGAAAGAGAAGCTCATGATCCTGAGCGGCCGAAGCAGGGTACTCGAGATGGAGCGTGCGCAAATCGCGGCTATGCGCGCTCCGAGCCCATCGAAGCGGGAACTCACACCCGTCGACCTGCTTGCCCGGCGCATTCTGAATGAGTGCCTAGAAGAGGAAGCTTCCGGTCCACGCCGTCCTCAGCAGGCCAAGGCGGGCGCCCGCATCTGGCAGGAACGGGAACTGCGCGAGGCGATCCGGTTCGGCGACAGCCGGATCGATCTGAACACGACTCGCTTCGACGCGGACACGGACGTCGAAGTGCGCGACGTGCTGGCCCTTCAGGGCGAACGACCCCTGGTGAGCGTGTACGTGAACGGCGAGCTGCTCACGAACTACCGCATCGATCCGTGCAGAAAGTCCGACGACTACCGCGGCGTGTTCCTGCACTGCTCGGTCCGCATCGTCCCAGGACTCGGCTTGATGATCGACGGCCTGCTGTCCCGCGATCCGAAGGATGAGAGCCAGTCCCCCTCGGATCTCCTGCGCGGCGTCCGCTTCCAACCGTTCAAGCTCGAAGGCGCCCCCATTCCCAATCCTGAGCTCTTCGGGAGAGGTCTATTCAACCGGGGCCTCCATTTCCCCGGAAGGGTCACGCCCGCTGACATAAGATTCGTGTGCGTGTGTGATCAGTGCCACGAGCCCTTCACGCTGGAGCATCACCACACCGGCTTTGCCGATCAGCAGTACTTCTACTGCGAAACGGGCATCCACACGCTGCTAGTGAACCTCGGCGATCTCGAAGGCTGTCCGCCACCTCGCGCCCAGAACGTCGACGAGCAGACGCTTCGAGCTGCGGAAGCACGCCTGCCGGCGTGCACCGAGTGCGGCAAGCCGTTTCGCTACTACAATCCGCTGCGCTGCCGCTCCTGCGGCACACCCTTCATCGACTTCGAGAAGTTCCCCGAAATCCGTCCCAGCGAGTACTACGCCCAGATCCTCGCCGGCACCGAACCGCAACATTTCGAGCCCAACCCGTAGACGATTCCGCTGCGGTGCTGGACCGGGACTCAGCGCGCAGCTACCCTGATCCATCGTGAGGTCCGCGCGAACCTCTACATTCAGGTGGGCACGAGCGAAGCTCGCGACGCCACCAACGGCAGGCGTGCTGCTTCTCGCGGCCTCCGGTTGCGGGCGCGTCGGTGTCGAGCTTCTCGGGATCGAGATCGTGGGCTCGGCCGGCACCGCTGGCGCCCTCGAGTCCACGTCGGGAGGGGGCGCTGCCGGAGGCAACACCACCGCGTCAGGCGGCGCGAGCTCCGCTGGCGCCGGAGGGATCGCCGGTCTTGCCTCGGGCGGGGCGAGCGGTAGCGGCGACGGCGGAATCGCGGGGGCACCGACCGGTGGCACGAGCGCGGGCGGATCGGCCGGCACTGCTGCGGGCGGGGCGCCAGCAGGCGGGTCAGCCGGGACCGCTTCGGGTGGGGTCAGCCCGGGCGGATCGGCCGGAACGGCCGGCAGTGCTTCGGGCGGGGCGAGCGTTGGGGGCTACGGTGGAATGGCCGGCGCGTCGACTGGCGGCACGAGCCCGGGGGGCGCGGCCGGACAAGCTGGCACAACCGGGGTGGAGGGCGGCCAGGCGGGGCGCGCCGGCGCCGGGGGGATCGCGGGGGCTGGCGGCGCGGACGGTGCACCATGGCCTGACATCCACTCGCCTGGATCGACGGTTTCCGCCGGCAACGAGCACGCGTGCGCGGTTCGAAGTGGGGCCCTGTACTGCTGGGGAAGCAACGCGACCGGAGAGCTTGGCACCGGAACGGCTGGGGGCCTGGAGAACCGTCCGATCCGCGTCGACGCGCAGAATTGGGTGAGCGTCCGTGCTGGGTATGCCTGCACCTGCGGACTACTCACCGACGGTCACGTGCTGTGCTGGGGAGACAACACGGAAGGCCAGCTGGGCCAGGGCGACTTCAACCCACGTCCAACGGCTACCGCCGTTTCGCTGCCCTCCCCCGCGTCCTCGGTGTCGCTGCGGAGCACGCACGCGTGCGCGATCCTGATCGACGGGAGCCTCTGGTGCTGGGGCAACAACTTCGAGGGCCAGCTGGGTCAGGACGATATCGTGGACGCGCCCCCCGAACCCTCCCCGCTTCGCGTCGGATCGGCGGTGGACTGGCAGTCGGTCTCGGCTGGCGAGGGACACACTTGTGGCATCCGTGCACCGGGAACGCTCTGGTGCTGGGGACGCAATACCTACGGACAGCTCGGTCTCGGCACGGACGTTCCCATCCAGACGCGAGTCCCGCACCAAGTGCATCCCGCCACCGACTGGGTGAGCGTTTCCGCCGGGTCCCACCTGTCCTGCGCTCTGCGCGCGACCCACGCGGCCTCGTGCTTTGGGATCAACCCCGTCGGCCAAGCCGTTCCTGGGGAGGGCCATCCTCAGCTGTCCCCCGACGTGTACGTGGCTGGACCCGCTGGCTTCAGCGCCGTCGATGCTCACGTGTTCCACTCCTGCGGGCTCGACCTGTTGGGGCGTGCCTGGTGCTGGGGCAGGAACGAAGAGGGCCAGATCGGTGTTGGCGGCTGGTCGCTGAGCGAACCCGAAACTGAGCTCTCCAGCGAGGTGTTCACTCAGCTCTCCGCTGGCCGCTTCTCCACCTGCGCCATGACCGCCACCGATTCCGTCTGGTGCGTCGGTCAGAACGCCCAGGGTCAGCTCGGCCTCGGGGACACCGCGGTCCGATACACGCTGGAAGCGCTGATATTTCCGTAGGGGCCGGGGGGCAAGCCACGGGACCGCTCCGAGACCGTTCCCGCCGGCGGACCTGACCGAGATTCAGAGTGCGTCCACCCCAATCGTTCCTGCCTCGGGAATACCAGTGTGGCGAGCCGGGTTGATGCTGCAACTCGACTGCAGACCAATCGCACGGTGAACGAGGGGACCATGCTCGCTATCTGTCGGCAGAGCCTGATGAAGTACCTGGCGTCCCTGTCGCTCGCGGCCGGCTGCGGGTTGGCCAATCCCGGCGCCAGCCTGGCTCAGATTCCGGCGCGCTTGATCACGGAGCTCACGGAGGATTCCATCGAGTCCGACTGGCGGCAGGGTGACCGGGTGGCAATGCTCCGGCTGCTCATCAATGACCCCCGTGCCCAGGTGCGGTGCGCAGTCGCCCAGGCCGTAGCCGCGCTACCAAAGCCCCTTTCGCCGGAATCCCTCGAGCTAGTCCAAACCCTCGTGGAGGACCCGGCTTGGCCGGTGAGAGAGGCCGCAGCGCAAGCCTTCGCGCAAGGCCTGCACCGGGCACCCGTGTCCGCGCGCGTTCGCATGGCGTGTGAATGGTCGCTAGCCGAAAGCGCCGAGAGACGACTCGCCATCGCCCGGGCGCTCACCCGGCCCATTCGAGTTCCGGGCGTCGACGTCATCCTGGCCCACCTTGCGCACGACCGTGACCCCGGAGTGCGCACCGCCGCATTGGCAGCACTCGCCACACAGTTGGGACCCGAAGATCCCGTCTTCACCGACATCATGCACGGTGCCCTGGCGGATTCCCGGCGACCGGTAAGACGTGCCGCCAGGAAGCTGATCGCGCACGCGGTGCGCAACCGCGTGACGACTCCGCTCGTGTAGCGCGCTCCGCCGCAGGCACGCATCGAGCGCGCGCCGTCCGAGCTGTCCAGCCCGGAGCGCGTCTGGGCACACCTGACACCGCCCCCGGGCGCGGTCCTATCCGCTCTGCATCTCCACCGGTGCCACCGCCCCGAGATCCGCGGTCCCCAGCCCTCGCTGCTCTCCGAGAGCGAGCGAGCCCACCCGGTCAGCGGAGACCTCCAGGAGAGTGGCCGCCCACGCGTCGGCCGCCACCGGGTCCACGCTCACCGCCACGGCGTCGACCCGCTTGACGTCGCCAAGGTCGCCGCCACTCGGACCGTTGCGCATCAGTACCCGCGTGGCATCGCCGCTTTTCGCGTAGGTGGTCTCGGCGTCGTGCACCGGACAGTCCAGCACCCAGATCTCCCGCGCCCCTGCTTCGCGACACGCACGCACCACCGCCGCAACCACCGTGGGGTCGGTGTTGGCGGCCTGGGCAGGCACCCGATCCCAGCCGATGTTCGGCTTGATGAGGACAAGGTCTTGCTTGCCGCCGAAGCTGCCACGGTGTGCCTGCCCACTTGCCCCCGCGTCCCAGCTCGGAGTGGACTCGTAGCCATGCCCATGCTGACGGCAGCCACGACGGGCGGACCACCAGTCGGGTGCCACGACGCATTGACTGGCGTATGCTGCCATTGCGGAGAGTCGGTCCCCTGCCCATGTCCGTGAGTCTGCAGCTGCGCCTGGTCGGTGCCCTCAATGTGCTGCTGGGGGTGATCGGCGTGATCGCTTCGCTCGGCATACTCCTGAACGTCTGGTCGGGGCTGTTCTCGTCTTCCGGGTCCGGAGGTACGGGCGCCCTTGCCGCGGTCTACGTGGGCACAGCCCTTCTCGTCGCCTTCGGGGTCGCCTGGCTGCAATCGTTGCTTCTGACAGTACTAGGCGTGGTGATGGTCATCGGGCGCCTGCCCGGTTCTATCGCCGCGATCGTGGCCGGGCTGGAGCTGCTCTGGGGCGCCTGGTGGCTCCTGAGCTTCGACGCCTTGGGGTGGACCGCAGGACTCGCACTGCTCGGCGCGTATGAGCTGGCGCTGGGCATATTCGGGCTGCATCGGCTCTTCTCGCGTCCCACGGCCACGACGACGCCTGCGGCGCCCCCGAACGCCAACCACGGTGGAGCTGCGGTGGCGGTGGCGACTGCTACTGCCGCAGGGTTTCGTGGTCCGGCAAACGCCTCCGCGACGGACGGGGTCCGTCCCTCTGCGCTGGGACGGTTCGCGCGAGATCGCCAGCAGGGCCCCTCACTCTCCCCGCATGTGCTTGTCCTGGCACTGATCCTCGGAGGTGCCGTGACCGTTGCCGTGCTGAGCACGGGGGTGGTCCTGCTGGGCAACTCCCCCCGCGTCATGGCGAGCAATCGCTCGCACCGCGGTCGCCCGACCGGCGCGGGACACGATAAGTCGACGTCGGCTTGTCGAAGGGCACAAGGCCTCGACGACTACTGCGCCCCGATTCGGGGAATGTCCTTCACCGAAGACTCCCGCGACCTGGTAACTCTGAGCTCCGAATCCCGTTCGGAGCTGGTGCGTTGGGACTTGACGACCAAGACGCCGCGATGGCGGGCTGACTTCGAACCCAGCGGCACCGGGCGAGCGGCAGTCGCGCTGTCCCCGCAAGGCCGCAGGATTGTGGTGTACTGGAACTCGGAGGGCCGGCTGCTCGACGCGGACAGCGGCGCTCGCATCGCGGACCTGCTGGGTTGCCTACCTCCGGACACGACCGCGCGCGTGGCCCCGTTCCTCGGCGCTACGTTCTCTCGGGACGGCCGGTGGTTGGCAGTCGCCGGCAAGGGGATCTGCATACACGACGCCAACAGCGGGAAACAGCTCCGACACATCCCATCTCACTGCCCCTTCGCTGCCGTCGACTGCTATCTCGGCCCGAGCGAATCGCAGATCTGGAGCCACTGCAGAGACCAGATCACGGTCTGGAACCCGCACACGGGCGAGCAAGTCAAGACCGTACGGCTCGAACGGTTCTGCGACAACTGTCCCCGCGATCGCGGATTGAGCCAATTCCATGCACTGACGCGTGATGGGTCCCGGTTTCTCGCCATTCACAAGCCCACGGCCGGTGTCACCGCGTGGTGGTGGAACGCGGAAACCGGGGCCTTCCTGGCGCACGTGGCGTTGCCCGACGTCGATCGAAAAGACCGGATCGTCGCGCTTCTGCCCGATGATCGAAGCCTGTTGGTGACACGACGCACGCGCTACGGAGCGCGTGTGATCGATGCGCGCAATGGACGCCAGGTCGGTGAGTTTGCGACGTCCCTGAAGAGGGAGCCCGCGCTGGCGGTGTCATCTGACGGACGCATGGCTGCTACCGGACGCCCTGGCGTGGCGGGCCATCCGCCGCTGGAGACAGTTGAGATCTGGCTTCCCGGTGGGGGCTGGCCGGGCGCCTCACCCCGATGATTCCCGTCCAGCGTCTCCGCGGTTGCGCCCAGTTGACGCAAGATTGGCCCCGAGTACCCTGAGCACCGGGGAGCTGCGGTGGGACCAGCCGAAACGCCTGCTGATCGACGTCACCGGCGGATCTCCACATATCTCCGCCTGCTCGGCTCGGTGTTGGTGGGTCTCGCTGCCGCCGCCCCGCCCCTGGGCATCTACCTGCTGAGCAAGGGCAACTACCTACGCTTCGGAGCGTCCGGTCCTCCAAATGGCTTGCTCGACTGGATCTTCCTTCTGCCCGTGCTGATATCCGTGGGTCTCGGCGTCGCCGCCGTGCTCGTGGTGGGGATTGGGCTGCTACTTCGCACCAGTTGGTCAGCCGGTGCCGCGGCCCTCTCGGGCTTCGTCGCAGTGGGCGTGGCCTGCGCGTGGCTGGTCTACGAGGGGCGCCCCGGGCCAGCGCAACTCGGCCTGCTCGGCTTGGGCCTGCTGCTGCTGGGTTCTGCAGCGGCTTTGTGGGCGGCTGCCGCGCCACGGCCATCCCATCTCAGCAGGTGGCGCGCGCAGCTGCTCCGAGCTCTGAGTCACCCCGCGGGCGCCGTACCCGCCTGGGGACTATTGGGCCTCGCACTAGCAACATCCGCACTGATTCTGCACCCCACTCTCGGCGATCGGGACCGCCCTGCGAATGCGGAGGAGAAGGCGAAGGCGCAATCGAGCATCGACCTGGCGATCGACGTCTCCCGACGCATTGCACTGCAACCGAACCTCGGCCAATCGACGGGCACCCTGTCACCGCAAGTCAAGCAGCTTCCTGGCTATCGAGAGCTGAAGCAACGAGGTACTGCCGCAACCCGCGACATCGTCGAGGAGCTGGAAGACTGCCCCGCGGGGCCTGATACCTCCACTCTGCGACTGCGCAAGGCATCGGCCAGCCCGTGCCGCCACACCACGCAACTGCTGATCCTATTGGGGAACCTCGGGGACGACGTGGCCCGGCGCGAGCTGCGCCGATGGCTCGGCCTCCCCGAGGGAGCGCTCCGGTACCGCGCCGTCGCAGCCCTGCAGCTGGCGCGCCTGGGCGACCGCCGCAGCTCCGCCAACATTGGGCGGTTGTTGACCAAGGCGTCGGGAGAGGAGGGCAATGCCGAGCACATCGCGCTGCTGGTCGAGGCATTGCGAGTCCTTCGTGCCGCCGATCAGTCTCCAGCGCTTGAGCAGGTTCTCCAGAACGAAGGTCCCCAGGGACAGAATGTCGACCCAGTGCTGAGAGCACTGCTGGAGCTTCCTGGCAAGGACTCCGCGGCAGTGGTGGAACGAATGTCGACCTCCGCGGTCGCGGACTGGCGGGCCGCGGTAATGCGGGCACTCCCACCGCGCCCGAGCACGCAACGGGCGATCATTGGGCAGCCCCGGGCCTCGGACTCGAGCGCCCATGGGCCCACGCCGGGAGCCAACCCAAGTCCGTCTCGACTCAGCGAACGAGCCCAAGGGCTCGCATTGCGAGGACTGGCTGACACCCATCACAAGGTGCGCGTGGGCGCATGCCGTGCATTGCTTCACAATGCCGATTCTCGGGCGCGATTCATTCATCGGCTGCGCTTGGAGGGAGCCCACGGGCCTCGACCCTGCATGCTCTTGGAACGCGACAGCTGGCAGAAGTACGAGCAGTTGCTGCGGGACCACGTCGAAGGCAAGAGCAGCAAGACGCTGACTCTCGCTGAGTTCCGGCGCCCCGTGCGGGCGCTGGCGGCTTCGCCGGATCAGCAGCACTTGGCGGCCCTCGACCTGGAAGGAACAGTGCGGGTGTGGAGAGCGCCTTGGGCGTATCACCGCGACGTGCAGCTGGGATCCAGCCAGGGGGCACGTGCTGGCCCGTTGTTGTGCGAGTTTCGCATCGAGCAGCCCGAGCGCGTACGCTTGGCGCTGGGCCGAACGCGCGGATCTCGCCTGTCGGTCATCACGGTCTCCACACGCGAAGTGACAGCCCGCGCGGTCCTCCCTCTGGCGGAGCCCGAGCGAATCGCCTCCTGTCCGGGCAGCGTCGGGGCAACCGCAGCGGTGCACGACGGGTTCTCGCTACTGCTGGCCGGCGGTCCATCAGTGTGCGTGCTCTCAGCGGCCGATGGATCTCAGCAAACGAGGATGTCGGCCGCCGCAGCGGGGTGTGCCGGGATTCACGCCGTCGCGTTCGGCCCCGATCGCGAGCTAGTGGCGGCAGCCTGTCCCCACCGGCTCGTGGTTTGGGATGCCGATTCGGGAAGCGTCCGCAGAACAATACACGCTGCGGCCGGTTCGTTCGTGGGCCAGGCTTGGTTTGCAGCCGGAGGCCGCAGCATTGCATCGCTGATACGCCGCACGGACGGCTACTACCTGGAAAGCTATCGGCTGGATACGGGCGCGGCTCACGCAACGTTTCGCGTGCATCCTCTCACGGAACGATCGCCACAGCTGGCGATACTCCCGTACCGTCAGGACGCGCTCGTAGCGGGAGCCGGGGTCTGTGTCTGGTCGCTCCGCACGCAGAAGCTGGAACGGTGCCTGCTCGACGAGACCGTTCAAGTGCGCGACCTCGCGACTCCCATGATGTCGAGCACGCGGAGAGACCCGATGGCATCCCGCCACACCCGGCCTGGCTGGGCTGCCGTGGCCCTTGTCGACGTTGCGACAGACGGTCCCTCCATCCGCGGCTGGGGGGCTGCCCCAGGACTGGGTTGGATTGAAGTCGACCGCTGATCGCGCCTCGGCGAAGCCATACGCAATCCGGAGGACCGCCACGCTCGTCGACATGAACCGAGCAGATCCATGGCCAAACAAAGAGACCTAGCCTTCTACGTAGCCACGGAGCTCGGCGAGGCGCTGGCTTGGCTGGGCGTCGCGCAGGCCTAGACGGCAGAGCGACCCAACCGTCCGTGGCGCGCATCTCGGCGCTGCGGTCTACCCGGCAGGCCCTTTTGGGTCCCACCGGCGCATCCGGTTGAGCGCTGGCGCGCGATCCGTTAGCGTGCCCCTCATAACTCATTCTGGCGACCGGGAGGTCGAAATGTTCCTGAGATCGGCAAGGGCAGTGCTGGTCGTACTCGCTGCGGTGGTGCTCGCAGGCGGGTGCGGGGGAAGCGGGGAGAAACACGGCATCGAATGCGACGACCCAGGAGACGCAGAAGCTTGCAGTTGCGCCGGTCAACCTGACGCGGGCACCAGGATCTGCCAGGAAGACGGCTACTGGGGGGACTGCGACTGCACCACTCCGTACGTGGATGGTGGTGTGGGAAGCGGCGGAAGCGACGGCAACACCGGTGGCGTGCCCAGCAGTGACACCGGCGGCAGCGGGGGTGCCTCGACCGGAGGTGGCGGGGGAGTGGACGTCGTCGGTGGCAGTGCGGGCCTGCCTCAAGGCAGTGGCGGCGATCCGGGCGCCGTAGGTGGCGCCTCGAGCGGCGGGAGCACCCCCGAGCTGGGCGGCACGGGCGGTGAGGTCGCGTCTGGCGGCACGGCTGGAGTTGGGGACGCAACAGGCGGGGCACCCGGGACCGGAAGCGCTCCGGGCTCGGGCGGCGCGACCGACACCGGCGGCGCGAGCGGGGTCGGCGGCGTGGGAACGGGCGGCGTGGGAACGGGCGGCAACGGCACAGGCGGCAACGGCACCGGCGGCGATGGCACTGGCGGCGATGGCACTGGCGGCGATGGCACTGGCGGCGATGGCACTGGCGGCGATGGCACCGGCGGCGACGGCACCGGCGGCGACGGCACCGGCGGCGACGGCACCGGCGGAGCAGTGGGCTGTCAGCCCGCCACCTGCGGCACCCACAAATGGGCGTGCTGGCGCATGCCCAATCCTCCGGGAACCGGCTACCCCAACCCGGCCAGCTACACCGTAAGCGACGGAATCGTCCACGACGAGATCACGTGCCTGGACTGGGAGGAGAGCCCGTCTGGTTCCTACACCGTCGACCAGGCGATCGCTCACTGCGCGAGCCTTGGCTTGGGCGGGCACGACGACTGGCGTCTGCCGACTCGCGTCGAGATGTCGTCCATCCTGGACTGGACGCGAAGCCCCGCGACTCCCAGCGAGTTCTCGTCGCAGGGTGGCTTCCACCACACCGGGTCCAACTGGATCCTGACCATCACCCAGACGGGAGCCGGTCAAGGCACGGACTTCGCGTGGGCGTTCAACATGAGCGACGGCATCGTGAGCAACGCGTACAGCGCGGCCAACTCCTCGGCGATCCGCTGCGTGCGGGGCAACGGGTCTGGAGAGGACGTCGATGTCCCGGCGGTGGCGCCTCCCGACCAGTACACCCTCCTTTCCGACGACGAAGCTCAGGACAACTACACGCGGCTCATCTGGCAACGAGACGGCGATGCCAGCGGTCTGATCACGTGGGATGACGCGGTCAACTACTGCGACACCCTCAGCCTGGGCGGGCGCGCCTGGCGCTTGCCCACCGTACGTGAGCTCGCCACGCTGGTCGACGAGGCGACGGTCGCGCCAGCGATCGACGAGACGGTGTTCCCAAACACTCAGTACGGCGCACGCAGCAACAACTGGTACTGGGCATCGCACCAAGCGCGAAACTCGTCGGCCGCGTGGGGACTGAACTTCGACGACGGCTTCACTGGGTTCAACTCGAACTCGGCTGCCTGGAACACTTTCGGCCCCAGTTATGCCAAGTGCGTCAGCGACGAGTGAACGCGCTGGCTCGGTGGCGCTGCTCGGGAATCGATAGCCCCCGCCCCAGCCAACGAGTTCTTGTGAAGTTTCGATCGCGCGTGGAGGACGACTCGCTCGTCTGGGTAGCGTCGACTGCGTCGGGCCGTGCGTAGAGACTAGCACGCCGCGGCGCCGCGGCGTGCTACGCTCCAGCGCGGTGGCAACACGTAGGGAAGTTGGAATGAAAGCAGGAGCGTACGCTCTGGGGATCGCAATCATGGCGGGGCTGGCCGGCTGGCTGCCGAGCTGTTCCGGCTCTGGTTCTGGGGACGCCAGCGCATCCTCGGGATCCCCAATTCCCGAGTCTGATTTCCGCCAACGCGTGATCGACGCCGCCTGCTCGGGCCTGGGCACCTGCTGTCAGAGCAGCGGCCACACCTTCAACCGCCAGGCCTGCCTGGACGCACTGGACGCGGAGTTCAGTGACATGCCGACCGCAGCCGAGGGCTATCGCTACAACGCAGCGGCAGGCGGCGCCTGCGTGGAGGGAGTACGCGACACCCTGGCCAACTGCGGTGACATGGACGACGTGGCGGAGTGCGAGCTCGTCTTCACCGGCACTTTGCCCGAAGGGGCGAGCTGCGACGATGACGACGCCTGCGCCGCACCGGCTGGCGGCATCGCGTACTGCAGCTACCCTTCCGACGAGGACATCGGCACCTGCCGGCCGCTGACTCGAGCCGTCCAGGGCGAGGCCTGCGCAGCCAGCGGCCGAGATGGGGACTGGTACGAGCTGAGGGAGAGCGCTCCGGGGGGCATCTGCTTCCGCGAGGATGGGCTCTTCTGCGAGGACTTCGCCACCTGCCAGCCGCTGCGTGCCATCGGTGCTGCTTGCGTCAACAGCGACGACTGCGTGGACGGCGCCGTGTGCGATTCGTCGTCTCGCACCTGCGTCGCCATCGCAGCCGTGGGTGGGCCCTGCAGCAACGACAGTCAATGCGCTGAGGACGCCTACTGTGGCCCCGAGCTCACCTGCGCACCGCTGAAGGGCCCCGGCGCCGCGTGCGAGACGGACTTCGAGTGCAGCAACTACTTCTGCGATGCAGGCGCGTGCTCGGCCTCGGAACCGTGGCCTACTGCCGAACAGTGTGCAGGCAACTACGACTGACCGGCGGCACGGGAGCGAGGGCGCTGGCAAGGGGCAGGATGCGAGACTGGGGCGGACCATCGGATGGCATACGGCACCGACACGCTCGGTGTCCGCGGCGCCGCCCGCGCGCCGCGCGCCTCACCTTGCTCGTCACGCTGGCGCTGAACGGCCCAGCGCTCGCTCAGACAGAAGCGGCCCCTTCGGACCCGAGCAATGCGACTGCGCCCACCCCGCCCGAGCAGCGCGAGGCTCCGGACGTCGACGACGCCTCGCCCGCTGCCGAATCCAAGCCGCCCACCCCGGAAGAGCGACTGGAGGACATCGTGCCGCCCTCCGAACCTCCGCAGCCAGAACCTGAAGACGACAGCCCGCTCGACCAGCTCGAGCCGTGGCAGCCCGACACTTTTCTGTACCCGTATCCGCCCGCCGAGCGGTCACTGCCTCCCCCAGCGCCGCCCACACCCGCTCGGCCCCGCTCCGAGAAACCCAGGTCTGCGCAGCGTTGGTACGGTTGGCAGACCCTGATCGCCGACACCATGAACATCAGCGCTCTGTCTCTCGCGGCATATCCGGTCGATGACTACGCGACCCAGGAAAGTCTGGTGGAGATCGGGCTGCTCGGATACTTCGTCGGCCCGCCCATAGTGCACTGGGCAAACGGCCAAGCGGGGAAGGGCTGGGCCAGTCTCGCCATCCGCACCGGAAGCGCCGGCAGCGCAATCGTCGGCATGCCGGGCTGTTTCGGTAGCGACGGCGGTCCCCGATGTCTCCTCGGTATCTCGGGGCTGGTCGGTCTGATCGCCGCCATCCCCATCGACGCCGCCGTGCTCGCCCGCAAGGACGTTCCTCGTGAGCACGGCTTGCGCGCCCCCGTCCAGCCCGAGATCGCCAGTATCACCCCGGTGGTGGATGCTGGGCATCGCCGGATCGGACTCAGCGTCGGCGGCCGATTCTAGACGCTCCTCTCGCCCGTCCGCGGGTCAGCTTGCCGAAGGATCCTCCACGCGACCCAGGAAGAGGATTGTGCCGGTGAGCTGATCGCGAATGACGAACACGAACGGGTGGTCCACCGTGAATTCCGCTGACGCGCTGTTCTGCATGATGACTGCAGTGGCGGCAGCCGCCTCGGTGCCCTCCTCGTCCACCTTCACGTAGGCTTCGTGGATCACGTCGCTCACACACAGGTTCGGCGCGATGCCGGAGAAGTCTGCCGGCCCATCGCAGAACATGGCGGGTGCACCGAGCGCCTGCAGCGCGGGGACCGCCGAGAACTTGTCGCGGAACTCGAAACTGGGTAGCTCGACCCGGATTTCGCCGGGCTGTGCGCTCGCCAGCAGGTCGTCATAACCCCCAGCCACCAGCGTTTGCTCCAGAGCGTCGAGCCCGTCGTGGCTGGCCGGCAGCAGAACCACCAACGACACTTCGTGATCCTCGTAGTCGAGCTCGAGCACCGCCGAAGCGCCCTCGCCCGAGTAGTCCACTGCCGTTCTGGCCTCCACCTCCGCCGACATCATCGGCACCGTGACTTGGGTGCCGTCCGCCAGCGTGAACTGGGCGTCCCGTGTATCGGCGGGATCGAACTGCTCCGCCCAGAGACCACGGAAGTAAATGGCATTGGCCAACACGACGGCGGTGTCGGAGGTGATGGTGCCTGGCACGAGCAACTCGTCGATCTTCTCCTCGGTCTGCTCCGCTACCCACTCGTTGATCGTGCCCCGCGATCCCTCGGGGTCCCCCAGGAAGTCGAGCTGCTCCAACGGGGCCCCGTAGTCCGTCGCGACCAGATCGAGAAATGCCGGTTCGATCTCCAGGCCCAACCGGCCAAAGATACGGTTGGCAACCCGCAACTGATAGGCTCGACCCTCCTTCTCACCACTCAGGTCCCGCAAGAGGGAACCCAGACCGGCATGGTGTGGCGCGTCGTCGTCGCCAATGAAGAGAACTGCCTGCATCTGAGTGGCCGTCTCGGCGCGGGCTCCGGCGTACGTCATGCTGAGCGCGGTGTAGAGGCTGAAGGGCGAGAAGAAACGGTTGCCGGGCTCGGCTCTGAGCACATCGTAGAGGGACCAGGCGAACGCGTTGTTGCCGTCCACGGCAGGGGCCAGCTCGGGCGTGCGCTCGGTGACCTGACGCTCCACCCGCGCTTCCTGCTCCTCCTCCCCCTCTTTCCCGGAGTCAGAGCTGCCACAGGCGGCCAGCGCCGCAGTGGCAAGCAGAATCACTCCCGAAGTCAGAACCAGATTGCGTTGCATGGCGTCCCACCTCCTCCTGTTGAGCCTACACTGAGCAAACCGCGTGCCACCTGCCGCGTGCCCGGCGCGGGCAAGAAGTCGCAATCCCTGCGGCGTCACGCCACGGTGCCGCGTCCCCACTGGCACAGGGTGGCACAAATGCCCGCCTGATGCGACGGGCTTGCCGCGCCCGAGTCGGAACGTCACCCATCCTCCCTGCCGAGCGCGAAATGCCCATTGAGGAGAGCGGCGTCACGCCCACGAGCGGCGTGTTCAGAACGCAGACCCCGGCTGCTTCAGAAGATCGCGCTCCTGCGGAGTCGATTCGCGGCCAAGGACTGCATTCCGGTGGGGGAAGCGCCCAAACAGGGCGACGATGTCTCGATGCTGAACGGCAAACTCGAGATTCCGCTCCACCTGTGCTCGCGCGGTGCCGGCAAGCTCGTCGCGTAGCGCGGTGAGCTGCTCGACGCACAGCTCTTGCACTTCAACGTCCTCGCTGTGCATCAGCGGCATGACCATGAAGACGCGCCCAGCGACCGGGAGCGACCGGTCGAAACCCCGCTCGATGCCCCCCAGAGCGGCGCGGAGCGCCTGATCATCGGCGGCGAACATGCGCGGGGTGTCGCGGTACATGTTGCGGGAGAACTGGTCGAGCACAATCACGTAGGCGAGGCGGCCGCGTGCGCTGCGCAGCCAGGACGTCCGCGCTCCCGCCAGGATCGCGGCGTGGTCCGCCGCGAACTGATCACGGATCTCTTGGTCGAACGCAGCATCCTTCTTCCACCACCGGGTGGAGTGCTCCGAGCTCGCCAGCCCGTGCTCGTCCAGGTCGCCCAGCCAGAACGACAACACCCGTTCCGAATCGGCTTCGTCGGGAAGCTCCAGTGGCCGGCGCCAGGATCCCGCGTGGACGAACTCGGACTGCGTCCTCCGCACTCGGGGCCCGAGCTCGCGCTCACGCAAGGCGTCATCGAGCTGGTCCGGATCGCCCGGGTAACCGATGGCGATCGCGGCCACGGGCTCGAAGCCTTCGGGGATGTGCAGGGCCTCGCGTGCTTTCTGCTCGTCGAACCCTGCCATCTGGTGCACCACCAAGCCGAGCGAAGTGGCCTGCACCAACAGTTGGCCCACTGCCAGTCCCAGGTCGTGCAGGGCATGGCGATTGGGACGGTCATTTCGAGCAAAGCTGGTGCGAGCTACAGACAGCAGCAACACGGGCGCTTGCGGCGCCCACTGCCGATTATTACCGGTCAGGCAATCTGCGAGACGCTGGAAGTCCTCGTCCTCCGCGCGACGTGCGACGATGAAGTGCCAGGGCTGTTCATTCATGCACGACGGCGCCCACCGAGCGGCCTCGAGCAGAGCGCGGAGCTTCTCGGGTTCCACACTCCGCGGGTCGAATGCCCGAGGGCTCCAGCGTTGGCGCAGGAGCTCGGTGATTTCGAAGTCTGGAGCGGCCGGCTTTTCCATGGACCGAGTGTGGGGGAGCTTCAGGCCAAATCAAAGAGCAGAACTTCGGCGCTCTCGACGCCCTGGATCTCCAGGCTCTTTTCGCCTTCGACGGCGGCTCCATCTCCCGCGCCGTGGCAGGCACCCCCCGCCTGGTGCGCGCTGCTACCGCGCGGGCCCCTGCGTGGGGGGAACGCTACCGCGCGAGATCGCCGTCACGGGTGCGCGACACTCGAGCACGGCGCCATCCGCAGTCATCGCCACGACCAAGCCCACGTTGGCGAAGATGCTCACAAACGGCGCCTGCCACTGCGGGTCGTGCCAGACGCGACTCCAGCCCTGGCCCCCCGCCGGGCTGACCCACACCTCGCCAGCGCCTCCCGCCCAGGTGCGGTCCAGCAGATCCATGGACACGCTCGCCAGATTCGGCTCGCCGGGAAGGGTGACCATGAGGGGCTGCCCGTGCTGGACACGCAGCACGGCCCCCTGTCCGCCGACGGCCGCTGCCACGCCCCGCTCGGGTCGGCTCGCACAGGCCACCAGCGCCCGTGAGGGGGGCGTATGGAGCGGCTGCAGGCGCCACTCCAACGGGTTGAAGACCGCCGCCAGAGCCTGGCCGTCCACGCTGCGGCCCGCCACCAGCCAATGGGTGTCGTCCAGCTTGCCGAGTCCCATGATGGCCGTGGCATACGATACGGGGAATGGTCTGACCCAGTACTCGCCCATGCGCGCGCAGAGCTCCGGCGGTCGACCCTGGGTCTCGGCCACGACCACCGTCAGACCGGCCAGGTCGCCACTCGCGTTGACGAAGGACATCGACTGGTCTGGACCCCGCACGATTCGGTGCACGCCCGCGCGCGAGTAGTCCACTAGCGTGGCGTGGTCACAGCCAATGAGCCAACGCCCCGGCTGAATCCGCCGCACGAAACGGAAGGTCGAGGACACCGGCGGCTCGATCCTCGGAACCGTCACCCACTCGGTCCCATCCCAGTACTCCAGACCCCGCGTGCTCGCTGCGAGGCAGTGGCCATCCCCGTCCCACCCCACGCTGAACACGACCCGGTCGTCGCCGGGTGGGTGGCGCACCGTCCAGTCCCAACCGGCGATGTCCGGCGAGACCCGCGCGCGCATGACGCTGGCGACGTAGCGCTCGCTGGCACGGGGTGACAGGCCATCGCCGAGCAGGGGCAGCAGCATCGCGGCCAGCCCCTTGGCCCCACTCGGACGTAGCGATGGATTGGCCGCCGAAGCGCGCGCCAGAATCTGGTCGATGGCACTGCAGGCTTCGGGATCGTTGCGCAACTCCGGGCACAGCGCACGCCCGTCCGCCAGCCGACGGCGCTGATCCGATCCCGCCTGGATCAACGCCGTGACCGCATTGGTCCCATCGAAGTACGGTTGCCCCGTGAGGATAAAGTAGACGATTCCCGCCAAGGCGAAGATGTCGGCGGGCGGGCCACACTCACCCGCTCGGTCCAGACCCTGCTCGGGTGCCATGTACCCGGGCGTGCCGAGCGCAGCAGCTCCAAACGTTCCTTCCATCCCACAGGGACGCGCGACTCCGAAGTCGGAGATCTTGAACATCTCCTCGTCGGCGAATCCGCAACAGAGAACGTTGTTCGGAGTCAGATCCCGATGAATGACCCCGACGTGGTGGACCTCGCTCAGCCCCTGGCAAACGTGAGAAACACAGCGCGTCGCCCGATCGCGGTCGAAGGCGTACCCGGTCTGCTTGACCGTGAACGCCACGCGCTCCTGCAGCGTCGTCCCCTCCACGCCGCCGTGCACGTACTCGACCGCGAGCCAGGGCAACACCGTCGTGCCGGTGGCGTGGGCATAAGGAACCTCCCCCGCGTCCATCAACCGCACCACGAACGGCGTCGGCGGCACGCGCTCGTTGAGTCGACCCAGAGCCACCGCCTCCTTGCGGACGACCATCACCGCGGTTTCTCCAGCCTGGGCCACCACCTCAGGCAGAATGATCTTCATCACGACCGGAGAATGGTCGGCGCCCGAGGCGCGGGTCGCGAAGTATGCCAGTGCCGTCGCGCCCTCCCCGAGCTGGCGCTCCAGGCGGTACCTCACCGAAGGGTCGACCTCGGAGATGATGGTCGCGCCCGCGAAATCTTCGCCGGAGAGGGGTTCCTGCATCGACCCCCCACCATATCGAACGCGCGCCCAGGAATGGATAGCTGAGGCAAACAGATTGCGGATCGGCGCACCCGCCGCCGTGCGCGGCGCGACGGCGCGGCGCGCCGCAACCCGGCCGCCACCCCACACTCCTTCCGCACTTCCGATTCAACTGCCCAGAATACCAACAGATTCGCCGGCTCATCCGGCGGGTGACCGGCGGGAGCGTGGTGTCGCATCCGGGTCTATCCCCGCGCCCACAGTGCGCCTATCTTGCGCAGCCGGGCACCGCCGACGAGGGAAGGAACTACCCATGCGCACCCCGAGAAGACCTCCGTTCCGGTACGCGGCCGCCGCATCGGCGCTGGGATTGGCAGCGCTGCTCGGCGGCTTGGACGCCCGAGCTCAGTCCTTCGGGCTCCAGCTTCACATTGGAATCAACGGCGAGGTGGAACGAGACGATATCCAGTCGGAGAGTGCCCTGGTCGAGCTCTTGGGGGAGGGCGAGGAGGACCTGGAGGATCAGTTCGGAGTCTCCGGCTACATCGTGTCGTTTCTCGGTCCCCATCTCGCCTTGGGTGGGCGGGTCGCCTACCTGACGGCGGACGGAGAAGACAGCAACGACGACTACGACACGATCGATCTCGGGCCCTGGCTTCGACTGCAGATCCTGACCGGGCCCATTCGCCCATTCCTGGACGTGGGCGTCGGCGTGAGCCACCTGTGGGCCAGCAACGACACCAACGAATGGGACGCCACCGGCTTCGGCTGGCACCTGATGCTGGGTGGTGGCGTCAATTTCTCGGTGAGCCAGTCCGTCTCTCTGCATCCCGCGCTCTACTACGGCTACCAGAGCTTCCCCGGCGCGGAGGGCGAATGGCATGCCCTCGCCACCAACGTCGACTTCGAAGTGGACGGAACGCTCGATCGGCTGCTGTTCACCGTGGGTATCGAGGTCGAGTAGAAGACCCCTCTACACGTCGTTTCGCGGCCGTCGACGCAGCACGAGCAGCGCCAGGCCCAGCCAGGCTGCGAGCGCGCTCCGGGGAGCGCTGCCGGGTACGCCGCACCCGCAGCCCCCGCGCCCCCCACCACTACTGCCACCGTCTCCGGTCGCGATCGGGCCGGATTCGCACTCACCCGCCACGCAGGCGTCACCCGATGGGCAGTTGAACACGGGGACCCATGGGCTGTCGCAGTCGGGGTCCTGCGCACCGCAGTCGCAATCACACCCGTCGCCCGTACCGTAGTAGGTAACCGGGCATACCCAGGCTGACGGGGCCGCACTGGGCACACAGTGCCCGTCGGCGTTGCAGACCTGCCGCTCCGGACACTGGAACAGCTCCGCCGCTGCATCGATGCAATCCAGATCGTACGCACCGCATTCGCAGTCGCATCCGTCACGTCGCGCGTACCACTCCGCAGGGCAGGTCCACGCCGCCGGCACGGGTCGATCCTCAGGCGCACCACAATCCGCCGGGCAGCCGCCGGGTGCCTCCCCGACGTCGCACACGCCGTCACCACAGCGCGGCGCGGGGCAGTCCTCGGCGCAGACTTCGTCCGTCTCGGTGCCGCTACAAATCCCGTCACCACAACTCGGCGCGATCCCGCACAAGCGCTCACTGGGCCAGCCGCCGGAGCACAGGTCGGAGACCGCCAAGTCGACGTACGTGATGTTCTCGCCGCCAACGTAGCAGTCACTGCAGTCCACGTCGATGCGATTGGCTGCGACGCAGTCGCCCTCCTCCACGTAGTCCGGCATTCCGCGGGCCAGCAGCCCCAAGACGTTGAGATCGGAATCGAAAATCCCCATGCCGGAGGCGCCGGCGAACGCGTCGGGGGTCGCCGTGAAGTACTCGCGCTCGGGCCAACTCGCGTCCAAGACGTGGCCGCCCAGGTCGAGCTTCATCGGAAGGCCCTCGCCGAACCCGAGGGCGACCACGCTGGCGCCGGGCACCACACCGTCGCGTGCCTGCGCGACCGGCGCCGGCGCTCGCGCTGCATCCACCGGTCGATCCAGCTCGACCAGCGCGTAGTCCGCACCGTACGCCACCCAGGCGTGCGCCACCAGGGAGCGGCAAGCATACACGTCCTCGGTCGAAATCGCTGCCAACTCTCCGGCGGCCCGGTAGTAGAAACCGAACACGAACCGGTGACGCCGGCAGTCCTCCTCGTCGAGAAAGCAGTGCCCGGCCGTCAGCACCAGGTCGTCGTCCACCAGTGTGCCGGAGCACGACACGGCGACCGGCTGGTCCCAGAAGCGAAGCGGCTCGCACAGGCTTGGCTGCTCGGGCACTGATTCGCCGACGACCCGTACGCTGGTGGGAACCGTCAGGTCCAAACGCGACGGTGAGATCATCGCCACGATCGACTCCCGAGCGACCTGCTGAGCCTTCTCGTCGGATACCTGGTAGTATTCCTGCCGATCGTCGGTGTCGTAGATGACCGGCGCCCGGCGAGTGCCCGGTGCTGCGCCAGCGTGCACGACGGTGAACGCCCCCACGGCCAGAACGGAAGCGACGGCCAAGCAACGCTGCATGTCGTAGAAGCTAGCACGCCGGCTCGGCGGTGCGCACACGCGGGCCCGCGCTCCGCGAATCCGGCCGCCCCGGCGGGCAGCCCGGCAGTGCCGTCTGCCCCTCAGCCGCCACTGCACGGGTCGGGCGGCGCGCAGCCGCCACCCTCGCAGTTGCCGCTGTAGCAGTCACCGCCGACGTCACACGCTTCACCCAGCCGCTGCAGGGCGTGGCACAGCCCGTCCGCCTCGAGGCAAGCGTGGCTCGGCTGGCACCGCGCGCCAAAGCGCTTCGGCGTGCACGGCTCGCGGTCACCCGGAATGGGCACGCACGCGTACGGGGCCTCCACGGTGGTGTCGCACCACTCGCCGTCAGGACACTGGTCGGGGAGCATCGGCACGCAGTTGCCCCCGGAACCCGGACGCTCACTGGTGCACTCTCCAGCGGCCAAATCACAAAAGAGCCCAGCGCGACACCACGGCCCCTCCAGCAGGTTGCAGAGCTCACCTTCACTCGCGGTAGAAAGCGCAGTGAGGTCGACGCACTCACCGGCCACGTCGTTCGCTGAATCCTCACCCCAGCAGCTGAGTGGTGGCACGCAAGGCTGAGTGCCCTCTCGACACGGCTCTCCCTCGGCAGCCGGATTCACACAGACGTAGGGGGCCTGCTCGGTGCACCAGAGCCCCACCTCGCAATCGTCATTCTCGTCGCAGGGTTCGCCCGAACCGACGCGCTCCACGCACGATCCCGGGCACGAACCCTCGATGAGACAACGCAAGTCTCCCGCGCATTCGTCGTCCAGCTCGCAGTCACCGCCCTCTGCCACCGTGCCGGTGAGCGCCTGCTCGCAGGCTTCGAAGTACGACGAGACGAACATCTCGCAGCTCAGGTCCGCAATGGCGTCGAGGCAGGGCTCGACGTACTCGGGGTGATACGCCACGCGGCCTGCCTCCACCGCCGCGGCGAGCAAACCGAAATCGCCGTCCGCAATCCCGGCAGTCTGCTCGCTCAGACAGTCGGCGCCGCCGAGAAAGATCGGGGCGAGCGCTCCCAGACATTCATCGACGATGTCGCACATGGTCGCAGCTAGCAGCGGGGCTAGCTCTTCGACGCTGGGCCCGCTCGCGTCCTGGCCACCAGCGCCGCCCTCGCCGGGCGCACCCGACGCACCTCCGGTGCCGTCTGCACTCCTGCCACTAGAGCTGCTGCTGCAGCTAGCCCCCACCATCCCCCACGCCAAGCATCCAACCAGTAGCCACCTACCGCACTGCATTGCCCAATCCCTCTCGCAAGTGAGTCCAGACGACCACGATACCGCCGATTAATTCGGGGTGCCACCAAGGGTCCCGCGAGCGCATCCTTGCCCCCCGTACCGCCGAGGGCTGGCGCTCGCAGAAACCGACGGTGAGGTCCTTGACGCGGGTGCCCGCAGCACGGTGGCAGGTCCTCGACCGATCCAGCAACGGTGGCCGCTCCGCGACGACGACCGCCCGGGGCGGAGCGCCTTGGCACACGAAACTTGAACGTCTTGGCGCGCAGATTGCGCGCGCCGACGTCGCCGTTGCCCCGAAATCAGCACAGATTCTCTTTTGTATCCGTACGCTTGCGCGTTCTGATCCGCGATCTAGACTCGCCGCAGCCGCCCGGCGAGTGCTCTGAGCCTAAGGAGGGTACGAACCCATGCATCCAGTTCGCAAGGTCCTGGGATCGGTCTGTGACCACTGTCCGCTGTGCAACTACGCCCGTGAGCACCCGGACACCCTGCTGGGCAGGTGGTACGAGTGGCACGGCAAGTGGTGCCCCTTGTGGCGGGCGCAGAAGGAGATCGCGGCGGCACGGGAGAAGCCCGCGAGCAGCCAGGGTGTGAAGCCCAAGCCTGGTCAGTAGGAGTGGATGAGTATTCGAACGGTGACCCCTACTGCAGCAACTCCAGCATCGCCTCTCGCCCGCGAGATCGCCGCGCGAGACGCTGCTGCATCTCCCCCACGAACGGATCCTCAGCGCGAATCTCGGTCAGGTCACTCAACACGTCGGCCACACTCTGTCGGTCGCCGAGCGCGGCGAGTGCGACAGCCTGCTCACGGGCGCGCGATGCCAGCACGCTGAGCGTGGCTTCATCGCGATGCTGGGGGGTGCGAGCCGTGCTGAGCACACGCGCGAAGGCGCCATGACCGCGCCGCAGCGACGGCAGGCGATCGGAACGGCCCACCGCATGGGGAGCAAACCGAAGCCAAAGGGGTTCGGGAACCAAGTGGTCCAAGAGACGCTCATCCCAGCTGGATGTGATCTCGACGTAGAGCGGACGCGCGTCCGCCAACGTCGACAACGCGAACTCGCTCGGTGTCCCGCCAATGGCCATGTCGCGAATCAAATCCGCCAAGCCGGGCTCCAGCTCGAGCACCCGCTTCGCCACTGAACCGCGGTCGAGTAGGTGCAGGGGCACGACGACCAGATCCGGACGCTCCCCGCGTACGACCCGGGCCGCCCACAAGCGCCAGGCGATCGTCTCGGATCGCACCAGCAGCAGGCTGTCAGGGGGCAGCGACCCGAGCGCTTCGTCCGTCCACACCTCAGCGCCGCGCTGGGCACTGCGGTTGGCGACGAAAGCCGAGTCCTCGGCAGCCAGCAACACCAGTGTGAAGTTGAACACCACGATCAGCACGGCTGCGGATCGCGCGAATGGAACCTCCACTTTCCTCAGCGCCAACACGACCGCTTGCACCCCCAGCGCGGCGGTCACGGCCAGCGCAGCGACCGCACACAGTCGCACGGGTGTCAGGGCGTCCGTCGCCAGCACACCCGCCGAGCTCGCCGGAAACACTGCATCCGCAGCAACCAACGCCGCGAGCGGGGCAACCAACCACCGAGTGCGCCGACGCAGTAGACCCCACACCGCGCCCAACAGCGCGAACCCCACCGAGACCACCCCGACTTCGCCGAGCCAGGCTGAGAGCGCGCCGGGCTGCTCCGCGGCCGTGTCGACGGCGGCGATGCCCGTAGACGAGAGCTCGTAGCCGAGGTCCACCCAGGCGCGCGATGCCAGTGGTCGAACCAGCATGGGCACGAGGCAGAGGCTGACGGCCACGACCGCTCCCACTGCGCACAGAATCACGCTCCGCCGCGGCGGCAGGTCCGTCGTCGCCACCATCTGCGCAAGGAGCGCGACCAGCAACGCTGCCCCCGCGGCATGACTCTCCAGCGCCGTAATGCCAGTCAGCGCTCCGTAGCCCAACCAGACGCGCGCATCCGTGACCGCCGACCCCGGCCGTAGCAGCAGGGCGGCGAACACCATCGCAGCGGCGAAGGTCGCGCCGCCGGCAATGGTGCCCTCCACCTGCCACGTGGGCGCCAGGCAGACGGTCAACGATGCCGCCAACGCCAGCATGCAGCCCAGCACCGGGTGTTTGGCATCGGACGCGAGCAACCGCTGGGTGAGCGCAAACACCAGTCGTCCGGCTAGCGCCAAACCGATCGCGCTGACCAGTGCCGCGCGCAGCAGTCGCCCACCCAATGGTACGAACGCGCCGAGCTGCATCAACACGCTCGAGACCACGCCCTCGGCACCGACGGGGACCATCCCGAGGCCGCGCACGACCGACAGGTCGTCGCGCCACTGCGTGGATGGGCTCAATCGCAGGAGCGTAACCGCCAGCGGTACGGCCAGCGCCAGCCAGGCGCATGCGGGCTGCAGCCAAGCGGGGCGAGGGTCGTTGGAACGGGCTCGGGAGGAGGGCACCGCCCCCTGGCTGCCATGTCCGCGAGATCTGGCCCAGTTTCCGCCCGCTCGCAGACCCCGCCCGAGCCCGGCTTCACCCTGCCAGGCAGTATCGAGGACTCCGGCCAACAGGCCGAATTGAGTACCCGCCCCAAGCGCGCTAATTGCCCCCCGGCCCGGATGGCCGCCCAGCGGTCATCCCCAGCGCCACTCCCCGCTTCACCGAAGGATAGTGCCGTGGCCCGCTTCATCGACGAGCTGAAAAGAACCCACGACTGCGGAGCTCTCCGCAGCTCGGACGTTGGCAAGGAAGTCGTGCTCTTTGGCTGGGTCGCCAATCGCCGCGACCACGGACAACTGGTCTTCGTCGATTTGCGCGATCGCGAGGGGATCACCCAGGTCGTCTTCGACCCGGCCCGTTCGGCCGAGGCGCACGGGCTCGCCGAGGCCCTGCGCAGCGAATGGGTCATCGGAATTCGCGGCCAGGTGCGCTCGCGCGGCGAGCAGTACTCGAGCAAGGAACAAAAAATGGTGAGCGCCGCCAATCCGAACCTCGCGACCGGCGAGATCGAGATCGAGGTGGACGAAGCCACCGTCTTCAACAAGAGCGAGACGCCGCCCTTCGCGCTCGACGACGAAATCGACACCCGGGAAGAAGTGCGGTTGCAGTACCGCTACCTCGACCTGCGCCGACGGCCGCTTCGCGACGCCCTGAAGACCCGCCACCGGATCAACCACGCCACCCGCAACTTCCTGAGCGAGCAGGGCTGCCTGGAGATCGAAACCCCGTTCCTGTGCCGCTACACCCCCGGAGGAGCGCGCAACTTCCTGGTTCCATCGCGGTTGCATCCGTCGAGCTTCTACGCTCTGGCCGAGAGTCCCCAGCTATTCAAGCAGCTGTTCATGGTGGCCGGGTACGACAAGTACTACCAGATCGTGCGCTGCTTCCGGGACGAGGACCTGCGCCTCGATCGCCAGCCAGAGTTCACTCAGATCGATCTGGAGATGAGCTTCGTCAACCAGGACGACATCTTCGCCATGGTGGAGGGTGTCGTCTTCGCCATCTGGCAAGCCGCGCTGGGACAAGACCTGCACGAGCTGTATCCCGACGGCCATTTCCCGAAGCTGCGCTTCGACGAGTCCATGGACCGGTACGGCAACGACAAGCCCGATGTCCGGTTCGATCTGCCGCACGTCGACCTCACCGATCTGGTGATCGAGCACGACGGCGGCGGTATCCCGTTCTTCAAACCCATTGCGGAGAAGTTCAAGAGCGGCGCCTACCGGCGTGACCTGCCGGCCGAGATCGTCAAGGCCATGGTCATTCCAGCCTCCGCCGGCCTGTCGCGTGCCGATGGGGACAAGCTGGAGCAACTCGCCCGCAGCATGGGCGCGGCGGGACTGGCGCGCGCCAAGGTGGCGCCCGATGGCACCTGGACGCAGTCGCCTCTGGCCAAGAGCATCACCGCGGAGCTGCGCACGGCCATCAACCAAGCCACCGACGCGAAACCCGGTGACATCATCTGCTTCCAGTTTGGCAAGACTGCGCTGGTGCACACGGTCATGGCCAACCTGCGCATCCACATCGCCAAGAAGATCGGCCTCATCCCGGAGGTGGGCCACGGTGGTCAGTGGAAGTTCCTGTGGGTCGTCGACCCTCCCCTGTTCGAGTACGACGACGACAGCAAGCGCTGGGTGGCGGCGCATCACGCGTTCACGCGGCCCCACGACGAAGACCTGGGTCGCATCGGGTCCGACCCGGGCAAGGTGCTCTGCTACCGCTACGATCTCGTGCTCAACGGTTTCGAGATCGCCGGCGGCTCAATCCGTCTGCACGACCCCGACGTCCAACGCAGCGTCTTCGCCGCCCTGGGTATCGGCGAGGAAGAGGCCCAAGAAAAATTCGGCTTCTTGCTGTCGGCGCTGCGCTTCGGCGCACCACCCCATGGTGGCATCGCCCTCGGCATGGACAGAATCGTCATGTTGCTGACCGAGCGCGGCGGCATCCGTGACGTCATCGCATTCCCCAAGACCCAGAAGGGCACCGACCTGATGAGCGGTGCCCCGAGCCCGGTTGCCCCCGACCAGCTCGCCGAGCTCGGGGTGCGAGTCGTGAGCGAATGAATCGCTCGCGGATGCCCGTCACCCGCCAAGAGACCGCGCACGTCCGGTCGTCGGGCCGGACTTGACGTCCGTTTCGGTGGGGCGTGAGGATGCGGTGCAGATGGGCTCGCGCGTTCTGGTCGTCGACGACAGCCCGACCATCCGCAAGGTGGTCTCATCCATCCTGCAAGCCGGGGCGTATGAGCCCCTCACGGCCCGGGACGGCGTCGATGCGCTCGAAGTGCTGGAGCAGGAACGGGTGGATCTAGTCCTGCTCGACTTCGTCATGCCGCGCATGAACGGCTATCAGTTCTGCCGCGAGCTGCGCGCCAACGACGACCTCAAGCACCTGCCCGTGGTGCTGATGAGCGCGAAGAGCGACAAGATCCGCGGCAAGTTCGTCCTGCAGACCGGCGCCATTGACGCGATCACCAAGCCCTTCGACGCGCGTGCGCTGGTCGCCGTGGTGGAAGGTGCTCTCAGCAAGCACCAGTCCGGTCGGGGGCGTCCGGTGCTCCAAGCGGACGAGATGCTCGAAGAGGACGCCGTCGCCGAGAGCCAGGAACCGACCTCCGTGGCTCCCAGCGACCTGAAGCGCCTACGCGAGGCACGAGCTCCACACGAATTCGGGACGGCCCTGGCTGAGCTATTCGAGCCGTCCCTCGGGGCCGTTCCCGAACTGAGCGCCGACCTCCGCGCACGCGTGGCGGATACGCTCAAGCGTGCCTTCACGCCGGAGGCGCTGGCGCGGGTCGCCGAAGCCTTGCAGCGATTCTACCCCAACGCCATCGCCGGCGGTGGCCTGAGCGGCGACGTGTCGGTCTTCTCCCTCGCCGAAGTACTGCAGATGCTCGAGCTACAGCGGATGACCGGCAAGCTCTCGGTCTGGACGGACAACTCGAGCGTGAGCCTGTATGTGCGAGAGGGGCAGCTCGACTTTGCCATCTCCAGTGGCCTGAGGGGCGAGTTCCTGCTCGGACGCTATCTGGTGGAGGACGGGGTCATCTCGCGAGACGAGCTCGAACGCGTATTGACGGAGCGCAGCAAGCCGGGGCTGAGCGGCGCCCGCCTCATCGAACTGGGCCTGGCCGATGAAAAGCAAATTCAGAAAGCCCTGATGCGTCAGACCACCGAGCTCGCCTACGAAGTGGTGCGCTGGAAGGCGGGGCAGTTCTCCTTCCACCGACAACCCCTCGATCAGGAAGCGGACCACCCTTGTTTCGACCTCGGCATCAGCTCGCTGGTGATGGAAGGATTCCGCCGCGTCGACGAATGGCGACTCATCGAAGGCTCCATCGAGTTCGACGAGGTCCTGCATCGCGACGAGATGGCCATCGCACGACATCGGGACGCTTCCAAGCTCACCAAGCAAGAGCTGGACGTGCTCGACACCATCGATGGCGAACGCACGGTCCGCGAAATCGTCGAAGCCTCCGAGGGTAGCTCGTTCGTGATCTGCAAGATCCTTTATCAGCTCCTCAACTCACGCCTGGTGGGACGGTCGGCAGCGTGATGGCAGAGGAGGGTCGGATCGTCCGATTCGAAGACCAGATTTGGTTCGTCTCCGGCGAGGTCATCGAGCAGGTCGTTCCGCGTGCGGTGGTGTCGCCGATCCCCGGCTCCGCGCTGCTCATGGCACTGGTCGACGGCGACGTGCTCCCGGTTCTGCCGCTGGGTCGGCTGGACGTGCCGCTGCTCATTTGCACGGTCGGTGGCGAACGCATCGCCCTCGGTGGCCTGCAGGTGGCCGCGTCCGGCAACTTCGAACGACTCGCGGACGGTCTGCACGTGCGCTTCGAAGATCGGTCCGTCCGCGACCTCGATCTAACCTACCCCCTGGACCTGCTCGCCTCCAGTCACCGCCACTCCACGTCCTCCACCGAGGTGGCCGGGTGAGGCGTACTTTCTTGCTCACTCGGACAGCGGCGCCCTCGGCCCCGCACGAGGACGCATGAGCAACGCTCCGGCCAACCTTCGCCAATTGTTGGCCGACGAAATCGCGCGCCGTCTCCCTCGGTTGCGAGTGGATGAGCCCGACCCAAACCAGGTTCGTGTGGTCCTGCACGCACTCAAAGGCTCCGCGGCCATGGCTGGAGAGCAGGAGCTGTCCCTGGTCATTGGCCAGGTGGGAGCCGGTGTTCGCGCAGGACGACTGGAGCTCATCGCGCAGGCGGAACGGCTGCTGAGTGACGTCCTGGCACGCCTGCGGGCAGGGCAGGGGGCGTTTCGCGCGGCCTGGCCCGAGCCCCCGCCGATGCTGCTCCCATCCCAACCCGACGCGCGCTTCAGCGCCGAGTACTCCGCCGGCATCCGAGACCGCTTGGCCGAGCTCGATGACGCACTCTCGGCTGGCGATCCGCTCGATGCGCTCGACCGCGTCCGCCGCTGCGTCCACGCGATCAAGGGCGCGGCGGGTTCGGTCGGTGACGACGTCATCGCCTGGTACTGTCACGGTCTCGAGTCCCACCTCTCGGCGGGGCGCGGCGACGACCCGGTCGCCACGCTGCGGGAGCTCGGGCGGCATCGCGGGATCCTGGCCGCCCTGCTGGAGCGGCCGGCGGATGCGCTGCGGACCCTGCGCGGCGACGACCCCAACGCGCGAAACGAGCCCACCCGGCCGTCGTCCGACCCCACCGGAACCGAGGAGCCCGAGGCGTTCCTGCGCATACGGTCGAGCGCCTTGGACCACCTGCTCGAGCGCCTCGAGCGCCTCTACCTGGTCCAGGACGAGCTGCGCACGGCGGTACAGGTCGCCGCTGACCTGGAACGACGCCTGCAGCTCTCAGCGCACTCGACAGGAGACGACGCAGTCGCGGCAGCCACCCGCATCAGCGAGGTGACGCGACGCAGCTCGGCTGCCCTGCAAGCCAGCGTGGCGGAGATGCGCCTCGAGCTCGGGTCCTTGCGGCGCACCACCATGGGGTGGCTGTTCGACCGCGCCGCCGTCGCCACACGACGGCTCGCAGACCTGTACGATCGCCCGGTGCGAATCACGACGAGCGGTGTCGACGTTCCCGTCGACCGCCGCCTGGCCGAGCAGCTGCTGGAGCCCGTGCTCCAGTTGGCGCGCAACGCCGTGGCCCACGGGCTCCAAGCCAGTCGAGAGCGAGCGGACTCCGGCAGACCCCCCCGCGCAACCGTCGGGTTTCACGCGCAGCTGCTGGGAGATTGGCTACGCTTGGTCGTGCAAGACGATGGGCGCGGCGTCGACGAAGCGCGCGTGCGGCAGCTCGTGGTCGAGCGCGGTGCCATCGATCCCGCAACGGCCGCAAACGCAGGGTTGGACCAGCTCCTGGGGCTGCTGTTTCTCCCCGGGCTGACCACTCGAGACGAGTCGGACCTCATCGCGGGACGCGGCATGGGCCTGCAGCTCGCCCGGGATGCCGTCCGCGCGTTGGGCGGCGCCTTGCGGCTCTCCTCTGCGGGCGGGACCGGGCTGACCGCGACCATCGAAGTGCCCAGCCAGAGCGGTCTGGTCGATGTGGTATGGATCCAATCGGGGGATTGGGAATGTGCGCTGCCCGCCGGATTCGTGGGCTCGGTCCGACCGACCACGGAGGGCGAGAAGGTGATCCCGCTCGGTGCGTGTCTCGGGCACCCGCCCGGTCACACCCCTCGTCTCGCACTGGAGCTCAGACTGCATGGTGTCGACCCCATCCAGTTGGGGGTCGACAGCGTCGGCAAGAGCGAGGAAGCCTGCTTGCGGCCACTGCCCGGGCTCATCGCAGCCTCCGGTCCGTTCGCCGGTGCGATCCTGCGCAGCGACGGCTCGCTGCGGATGTGCCTCGACCCGGCCCTCGTGGCCGCGCGGGCGTGGTGGCGCGCGGCGGACTGCTGACACACCGTACCCACGCCTTGCCACTCGAGCCCCGACCGGCCAAGCTTGCGCCCAACACGATGCACGTCACCAAGGCGCAGCCCGCCGACCGGGACGCCATCGCGGAAACGGCCAAACTGTCCGGCTTGCAGTTGGACGTCGCCGGCGAGCTGAACCGCGAGTGGAGCCACCTGTGGATAATCCGCGACGAACCGGGCGACCGGCGTGTCAGCGCGTTTCTGCTGGCTTGGCATGTGGCAGACGAGTTGCACGTGATCGATCTGGCCACCCGCCCCGACCGTCGTCGCCGCGGGCTTGCCCGCGCCCTGGTGAGACACCTGCTGTCGTATGCCAGTGAGGCGCGCGCTCGGCTGGTACTGTTGGAGGTACGGCGCTCGAATCAGGCCGCTCTGTCTCTCTACCGCGACGCAGGCTTCGCCGCCATTTCGGTCCGACGGGACTACTATTCCGGCCCCGTCGAGGACGCGATAGAGATGCAGCTGGCGTTCGACCCCCAAACCGGCGAGCCGACGAGGCAGCCCGACGAGACAGCATGGCCTGAATCATGAGTTGTCCAGCCCACCACGACGCGAGCCCACCCGGAGTGTCGCGGCAATTCCTCACAGTGCCGTTGGCCCACCGCGACAGTCTCGGAGCCGAATACCAAATTCTGACGTTCGCCGTGCGCGGCGGGCTGAGCGCCCTGCCGGGACAGTTTGTGATGGTTCGCGGCGCACGCTGGGGTGACTCGCCCCTCCTGGCCCGCCCCATGAGCGTGCTGAGCGCGGGCAGCGAGCCGTCGATCTTGATTCGCGTCGTCGGCGAGGGGACCCGGCGCATGGCCCGTGCCGCACCGGGAGAGCTGTTCACGCTGCTCGGGCCGCTGGGCAACGGCTGGCGCCCACCTCCTCCCGATCGAAGACCCCTGCTCGTCGGCGGCGGAGTCGGGATTGCGCCCCTGCTCTTCTGGGCACGCAGCCTGGCCAACCGGGATATCCGTCCCGTCGGCATCTACGCGGCGCGAACGGATCGCCACTTGCCTCTGGTGGATGAGTTTGGCGAAGTGACGGAGATGACGGTCACCACCGAGAACGGATCGAGGGGCCAGCGCGGTCTGGCAACCGACGCACTCGAGGCCAAGCTCGAGTCGAACATGTTCGTCTACACCTGTGGCCCCGAGCCGATGATGGCTCGTGTGGCCCAGATCTGCGCGGCGCGCGGCATCCCCTGCGAAGTCTCGCTCGAGGCGCCCATGGCCTGCGGCATCGGGGTGTGCTTGGGTTGCGCCGTGCCCACCACGGATGGTGGATTCCTCTACGCCTGCGACGAAGGCCCTTGTGTGGATGCCGCTCGCATCGATTGGCCCCGCTCCCGCAGCGGGCAGGCGGCCCAGCCAGCGGCAGGAGCAGCGCGTGACTGACCAGGCAGTGCGCATCGGGAGCTTGGCGCTGCGGAATCCGGTCCTCACCGCCTCGGGGACGTTCGGCTACGGCCTGGAGTTCGCAGACTTTCTCGACCTCGGTCAGCTGGGCGGGATCTGCACCAAGGGCTTGAGTCGGCTCCCCCGTGCCGGCAACCCACCGGCCCGGATCTGCGAAACGCCGGCCGGCATGTTGAATGCCATCGGCTTGGCCAACATCGGCGTGGAGGCGTTCTGCCAAGAGAAGCTGCCCGAGCTCCAGCGACTCCGGGTAACGGTGGTGGCGAACATCTTCGCCAGCAGCATCGACGACTTCGTCGCCATCGCGGACCGGCTCGAGCAGGCCGCTGGTGTCCACGCCATCGAGCTCAATGTCTCCTGCCCCAACGTCGCCCACGGCGGCATCGAGTTCGGGAAGGATCCAGCGATGTGCGCCGCGGTCACGCGGGCGGTGCGCGCCACGACACGCCTGCCGGTCTGGGTCAAGATGAGTCCGGAGGCACCCGATCTCGTCGCCGTGGCGCGCGCGTGCGAGCAAGCGGGTGCGGACGCCCTGACTGCGATCAACACCATCCGCGGCATGAGCATAGATGCCGAAACGATGAGAGTTCGCTTGGCCAATCGCACCGGTGGCCTGAGCGGCCCGGCGCTGCGCCCCATCGCCTTGCGCATCGTCTGGGACCTGGTCGGCGCGGTGAGCATCCCGGTGATCGGTATCGGCGGGATCAGTAGCGCCAGCGACGCGGTGGAATTTCTGCTGGCGGGTGCCAGCGCGGTGCAGGTGGGTACGGCCAACTTCTCGGACCCCGCAGCAGCCGCCAACATCGCCCGCGGACTCGCAGAGTACTGCGAGCGCCATGGCCTGAGTGCGGCCGAACTGATCGGTCGCGCCCGCACCAGCGCGGAGGCACGCAGGTAGTGCTGGACGGGGCCCGTGCCACAATTGGGCTGTGCGCCCTGCTGGTCGGAGCGGGCGCGACCGCCTGCCCCAGCCAGCCGTCGAGTGGCGCGCCAAGTCCCAGCGCGAGTCAGCCGAGCCCGAACGCAAGCATCCTCCCGCGCCCCTTGGCCCCCAAGACTGAGCTCTTGAACGACCCCCAGTTCGGGCACAGGCAAGGCGCGCCGGACGCCGGCGGGGGCGACGCGTCCCCCAGCAGCCCGAACGTCATGGATCAAGCCCCGCAGCCGCTCCGTGAGGACGAGCCGGTGCCGCCCGACACCCTGCAAGGGCAGGTCGCCGTGGGGGTGTCCCTGATTGCGAGTTGGCAGTGGCACGGCGTCCCAGCTCCGGCCGGTGTGCCGCAGGCAAGCGTGGACGCCATTTCGGAGACACGCGAGCGCACCAGCGCCACGGTTGCGGTGGACGTCTCACCGCTCGGACGCATGCGGATGACGTTGACCGGGCGCTCGTTCCCGCTACCGCCCAACACGGAAATCCGGTCGCGCCGGGGTCTGCTCGGACACATTCTGGTCTGGTCCGACGGCCACAGCTACCGCGTGCTCCCTCCTGGTACCTTGCGCGCGCTGCTCGAAGAGCGTCGGGTCGACGTCACGCCTCTGCACGCCGGAACGATCGAGCAAGGCAAGTCCGGCTCGCTGCTGGGTTTCGAGACGAGCCGCACCGAAGTATCGAGTCAGATGGGCAAGCTCAGTTTGGAACAGGCGCTGGTACCCGGAGCGGGCGCGGGCGCCCATCTGCTCTGCCGCTCGCTGGTCGAGCTGCTGGGGGTATCCCCAGTATCGAGCGCCTGCGCGGAAGGCCTGCTGACCTTGGGCGCGGAGCTGGTGTGGCCCGGGGGGGGCAAGCTCACCTTCAACGTCTCCACCCTGCTGCGCGGGCAGGAGCTGGCGGTCGGAAACCTCTTGGTGCCCCCGACCGGCGCCACGTTCAAGACCGACGAGCTCCCTCCTCAAACCAGCGGAATCCTGCTGTCGCATGCGGAGCTCCGCGCCCTGCGGACCCGAGACGCGGACGTCGTCGTGCCGGAAGACTCGGGCGCACCCGACGATGGAGTGCTGGCGGTCAATCGAACCCACTCGCTTCAGTTCCTGCTCCTGGACGGTGTCCCGGTCGCCTGGGTGCCAGCCCAGCGCGAGTTGCAAGTGCACGGTCCGCGCCGGGGACGCTACGTGGTGTCGTGGCGTGACTTCCTCGGGATCGAGGTGGCGCCTCCGCGCACACTGGACGTGCCGGCGCGTGTGGTGGTCGGGGAAAGCCCAGACGAGCACGCCCCGGGCGACTGAATCCCGGCTCACTCCGGCTGGAAATCCGGGTCCGCGGCGTAGTCCTCCAACTCGAAGCGGACGTCGGCGAGCCCCTCTCTCAGCATCTCCGCGCGCAGCGCCTCTACGGCAATCTCCAGGACCTCCCACCGGGTACTCAGGGTGAAGTAGTCGTCTTCGGACACGGGAGGAAGGGTCTGAAGGCGACGATCGACCACAGCGCGCTCCTCGCGGCCAACGCGAAGTTGGGACGCCGGTCCGTCGTGCTCGGCGCTGACGTGCAACGCGTCGTAGGCCACCCCCACCGGGTTGATGGCGACCATGACCGTCCCGCCGCACAGCTGCCACGAGTGCACGTC
>CAZSVU010000013.1:49133-56380 GCA_964610275.1 uncultured Polyangiaceae bacterium
CTGCAGACCAGCTCCCCGAAGTAGGCACCCACCACTCGAGCCACCAGTGGCAAGAGCTCCGGTCGCTCGACCGCGCTTGCTCGCGCCAGCCGCACGTAGTGGTCGAGCACTGGCAGGGTGTCCGGAGTGGAGTCGAGCAGGATACCGACCGCCCGCTCGACGTATCGCTCGCAGGCTTGCGTCAATTCCCCGAGGTCACCAGGATCCGGCGCAGTTTCGCCTTCACCGAAGGGTCCCGGCCCAGACCCGCCGCCGCCCCCCCCGTCTCCGCACCGATGACAACCGTTCATGGTTCCGAGCCTAGTGCCCCGTCTCGGAAGTAACAATCCATGAACCCGCTTCACCGCGCCTGCGTGGGTCTCCCGAGTGGCTGTCGGGACAGGGCACGTCGGCACCGAAGGTGCCGCGAGAAAGACCAGGTGCTCCATCCAGATCGCAGCAGAGCTGCGCTTCCGCCGGGCCGCCACCCCCGCGTTCGGCCCGGCGGAGGACCACGATGGCGACTTCTGGGACAGAGCTTGGTGCCCCCGGCCAGCTCGCGCACCCTCGCCGCCGCCGCACCGACGTTCAGCAGCTCAATCAGCTTGGATTCTCGGCTGCGGCACCGCTTCCGAGGGTAGCCGCTCGCCAGGCAAAAACGAGGGTGTTACGTTTCGTCAGAATCTGGCGGACCGTGTTATTGTCGCTCCCCTGACCCATGCGCCTCGGCATCCTCAGCGATACTCACGCGAACTATGAAGCGCTGAGTGCGGTGTTCGAAGCGTACAAGCATGAGAACATCGACGAGTTCCACTGCCTGGGTGACACGGTGGGGTACGGGGGCTCGCCCAACGAATGCTGCGACCTGGTCCGCACCTGGTGCACGTCCACGGTCTTGGGCAATCACGACGCGGCAGTGGCCGGCCGCATGGACTACTCCTACTACTACGAGGCGGCACGACACGCGCTGGATGCCCACGCGCAAGCCGTAAGCGCAGAGAACATGCGCTGGCTGCGCGAGTTGGACTACGACTTGCGCTTGGACCACCACGACCTGCACCTCTGTCACGGCTCGCCCGTGCGGCTGCAGGAGTTCGAATACATCTTTGCCCCCGAGCAGGCGCGCGAATGCCTGCCCATCTACGATCAGCTGGCGCACCTGACCTTGATTGGGCATTCGCACTTGTGCAAAGTATTTGCGCTGACGGAAGACACGGTCGAGGAACTGCCACCGATCGACTTCGACCTGCAGCCTGACCGCAAGTACATCTGTAGCGTGGGGTCAGTCGGGCAGCCGCGCGATTACGATAATCGCGCCAGCTACACGGTATTCGACACCGAGGCGCAGCGCTTCGAGTTCAAACGCGTCGAGTACGACATCGAGACCGCTGCCGACAAGATCTTGAGAAACAAGTTGGAGCGGAACTTCGCCCACCGGTTGTTCATTGGAGTCTAGCCCGGCGGGCTAGACTCCAATGAACAACCCCTCGCCTCTGCTGCCCGACCCCGAGAAGCGGCACGGCGGGTTGCACTGGGCGACTCGCCCAGACGCGTGACAACGGGTCACCCATTGAATCCAGTCTGTGCGCCTCTCGGGGTCGGGACGTCGGTGCGGACGGCCGGGGAATGAGGGAGCGCCCGAGCCTGGGGCTCGGGCACTTCTGGACTGCAGGCGCCGAGCCTTCGCTCGGCGCCTATGCTTCGATGCTCCACTCCGTCCCCCCCGGCGTGTCACGCAGGCGGATCCCCCAGCCGATCAGCTGGTCACGGATGGCGTCGGACCGCGCAAAGTCCTTCTCCCGGCGCGCCTGAGCGCGCGCGTCGACCTCCGCGTAGATCTGCTCGGCGGTCAACCCCCGAAGGCGCAGCCGGCGCTCGGTGGTGCGGGCCAAGTACTCGCGCTGGCTGGCCTGATGCAGACCCAATGTGCCCGCCAGCCTGCGCAATGCCGAGTGGACTGCCTGCGCGGCAACCGTCCCCGCGCCGACGAAGCTGTTGTCCTTCCGTCGCTTCTGGCAGAGGTCACACACCTCGTTTCCGATGCGCGCCATCTCCTGCAACGCCGCCAACGCAACTGGCGTGTTCAAGTCCTCGTTGAGACCGGCGACCGCCTGCTGTGCCGCCTGCTTCGCGCCATCCCGCAATGCCAATAGCTCCGGCGGGAGCTTCGCGGGCACGGTGAGTCCCGTCCCCGTCAGCTCCTGCAGGCGTTGCAGGGTGTTGTACAGGTAGTCCACGCGGCGCTCCGCCTCGTCCACACCCGGGAAGACGACACGCCCGTCGGGCAGCTTCTCGGTGTCGAACTGAATGGGGCCACGGTACTGCACGCTGAGCAGGAACCAACGCAAGGCTTCGGGGTCGTTGCGATCGAGCACGTCGGTCACGGTCACGAAGTTGCCGAGCGACTTGCTCATCTTCTCCTTGTCCACATTGACGAAGCCATTGTGCATCCACCACCGCGCGTAGTTTCCCGCCTCGGGGGCCGCGGCTTCGCACTGCGCGATCTCGTTCTCGTGGTGCGGAAAGATCAGATCCATCCCACCGCCGTGGATGTCGAACCCGTGCCCGAGGTAGTGAGAGCTCATCGCCGAGCACTCGATATGCCAGCCGGGGCGTCCTCGCCCCCAGGGACTGTCCCAACCCCATTCGTGCTGCTGGGCCCCCTTCCACAGCGCAAAATCCAAGGGATCGCGCTTCCGGTCGTCCTGAGCCACGCGTGCACCGACGCGCAGATCCTCCAGGCGCCGGCGCGAGAGCTTGCCATACCCGGTGAAGCTGCGCACGGCGAAGTAGACGTCTCGAGTCCCCTCAGGCAACTCGAGAACGTAGGCGGCACCACGCTCGATCAGACGCTCGACCAGGGCGATGACTTGCGGCAAGTGCTGGCTCACTCGCGGTTCGTGAGTGGGCTCCTGGCAACCGACCTGGCGCATCTGTTCCTGGTAGATGTCGGCCATGCGTCGCGACAGCTCGAGTGGCTCCTCGCCCGTCTGCTTGGCCCGGTCGAGGATCTTGTCGTCCACATCGGTGATGTTGCGAACGTAGGTAACCTCGAGCCCGAGCGATTGCAGGTGTCGCACCAGCGTGTCGAACGCCACCGCTGCACGGGCATGCCCCGCATGGGGTACGTCGTAGGCCGTCGGCCCGCACACGTAGATACCGACGCGGTCAGGGTCACGTCCGTCAAACGGCTCCAGCTTGCGGGTCAGCGTGTTGTACAGCGAAAGGTCGGTCATGACTTCGTCCGCGAAGGCTAGCACTTGTTCTCGGCGTCAGTGGTACCGGTCGGGTGGATACCACGGGTCACGATGTCGCCCGGCGTCGTCGTCTTGCCCGGCGTCGGAACCGAGCCGCGGACGACGAGGCCCTGGGCCGCGCCCACCCCCACTCCCTCGCGGAGGCAGGCGCCAGCTATCCCACGGTCTGCGTTCCTGGCGGCACCGCCCACGCATACACAGCTGAATCAGCCCCAGCCCGCCTACGAATCCACCGATGTGCGAGAAGAATGCGACGCCGCCGCCCTCGGCACCGAGTGAGCCAATCCCACCCAGTAGGTTCCAGAGAAACCACGTGCCGATGGCGAGCCAGGCTGGGAACATCAAGAACGGCCCGAAGAAGAGCCAAAGCGGCAGGAAGGTGTTGAGGACCATGATGGGCACTCTGGGATACAGAACCAGATAGGCTCCCAACACGCCCGCGATGGCACCGGATGCGCCCACCATGGGGACTTGGCTCGCGGGGTCGACCACCACCTGCGCCAGCGCCGCTGCGACGCCGCACGCCAGGTAGAACGCCGCGTAGCGGCCATGGCCGATGGACTCCTCGACGTTGTCGCCGAAGATGTACAGGTAGAGCATGTTCCCGCCGAGATGCATCCATCCACCGTGCATGAACATGCTGGTCAGAATGGTGAACGCCTCCCCGGAGGGATCGCCCGTCAACCGAATGGGCACGAGACCGTAGCCCGGCTCGACCCAGGCCACGCCAGTGGCCTGCAGCGCCAACTGCCAGAGCCAGGCGAGAACGTTGGCTGCGATCAGCAGGTAGTTGACGACCGGGGCGCTACGGGTCGGATTGAGGTCACGGACCGGGACGAACACGGGTGGCCAAGCCTAATACCGGGCCGCACGATGCGCATCCATCGGCCCCACGGCCTCGCCCGTGGTAGGGTCGGCAGCGCGGTGACGAGTACCCATCACAGATTGCCTCGCTTGGCGGCCGCCCTGGCGGCCGGGCTGAGCCTACTCGCCTGTGCCAGCAGCGGTTTCGACGGCCAGGTGTATCGGGGCGAGGGCATGACATTTCGCGTTGGCCCCGTCCCATCGACCTGGCGCAGGGTCGAGGTCGATCAGTCGCTGGTTGCCTTCCGCGACGACGACGCCCAGGCCACGGTCGCGGTCAATGGCCGGTGCGGACAGGACGGCGACGACGTGCCTCTCACCGCGCTGACTGCGCATCTGTTCCTGCACTTCACCGAACGTCGCATGCTCGACCAGCAACGGATCCCGATGGACGGGCGCGAAGCGCTGCGCACGGAGTTGGTCGCAAAGCTGGACGGTGTGCCCAAGCATTTCACGGTGGTGGTGCTGAAAAAGGACGGTTGCGTCTACGACTTCCTGCACATCACGGACGGCAACGCTTCGGGTGAGCAGGAGGAGTTCCAACGTTTCGTGCGCGGTTTCGCCACCTTGAGCTGACCATGAACGCGCCCGATCAGGATCAGGACGACCGCCCGAGCCTCGTGGGGCGACCGAGCATGCTCATGCCACCCCCGAAATCGGGGCTCTGGCAGCGCATTGGCGCGGCGGGGCAGGCCCTGTTCGACCACATGGGACAGGTCTCCAGGATGGCGGTGCACGCGGTGCGGGCCGGGTTCCGGCGGCCGTTCGAGGGCCGCGCCATCATGCACCAGCTGGAGTCCCTCGGCGTGGCGTCCCTGGGCATCGTGGTCGTCACCAGCGTGTTCATCGGCATGGTAATGGCGGTGCAGTTCGCCTACGGGCTGCGCAAGTTTGGTGGCATGGAGTACACGGGACGCGTGATCGCGCTCAGCTTCGCCCGGGAGCTCGCGCCCAGCCTGACTGCGGTCATCGTGGGTGGGCGGATCGGCTCCGGAATGGCCGCCGAGGTCGGTGCCATGGCCGTCACCGAGCAGATCGATGCCATCCGAGCCCTGGGCGCAGATCCCATCAAAAAGCTGGTCTGGCCACGACTGGCGGCCTCAGTGGTGGTGATGCCCATGTTGGGTGCGCTGGCGTTCGTGCTGGGATTCACCGGCGCCATGCTGATCACCGACTATGAATTCAACATTCCAGCCGGGTTCTTCCTGCGCAGCGCGCTGGGTTCGGTCCGGATTCAGGATTTTGTCAGTGGATTGTTCAAAACACCGTTCTTCGGTGCCATCATCGCCTTGGTCGGCTGCCATTTTGGACTGATCACGCGCGGGGGAACCGCGGGTGTGGGCAACAGCACGACGCGCTCCGTGGTAGTGATTTCGATTGCCATCCTGATCGCCGACTTCGTACTCACCAAGCTCACCATCATCATTTGGCCCAATTGACTCGGACTCCTCAGCTCCTGCTTCTGGTTTGCTTGTGCCTCGTCTCACCGGCCTGCGACGACGAGTCTCGCCCCCCATCCGCGTCGGAGGCGGCGGGCGGATTGGAGCCGATCGTGGCCTGCTCCACCCTCCTGGCCGACGGGTTCGACACCACGGGTGACTTCGTCCTGGTCGACGACGCCGAAGCCGGCTGCGCCGGGGAAGGTCAATTCTGCCCGCTGGAGCAGTCCGACGCGCTCCACGCCGATGCCGATTGCGAGGCAGACGAGGAAGCCCACGCGGTCTGTGAGGCCGACCGATGGCGGCTGCGGTGCGTGGTACCCCCGGAGCTCGATGCCGCTAGCGGCGGCTCGAGCGGGAGTGGCGCAATAGCGGGTGCTTCCGGAGCGGCCGGCGCCAGCCCCGACTCTGCCGGGGCGGCGGGAGCGCTCGGTTGATCCTACGTAGCGCACGCCACCTTGACCCTTCCAGAGCCACTTCGTAGGCTGAGAGAGGAGATCGTTCTCTGGCCAACACGAGCTCGCACAGCGCCGGGCGACGCAGGGACGGCCTGCTGACGACAGGCGACATGGCCCGCCGGACCAGCAGCACCGTGCGCACGGTCCGGTTCTACGAAGAGGCCGGGCTGATTCAACCCGTTCAGCGCACGGACGGCGGACACCGTCTGTTTCCCGAACGGGAGCTCCATCGCCTGCGCCTGGTCTCGGATCTGCGCGCGGCCGGGCTCTCGCTCGATGACATCCGCGATCTGCTCGATGCCAAGCTCGATGCCCGCAACCGAGCCGAGGCTGCTCAAGGCGTGCTCACGCGCCTCGATGAACAGCTCGGTTCGATGCGCACACGCGTCGCGTTGCTCCAAAGACTGCTCGGTGAGCTCTGTGCAGCGCAAGAACTGCTCCAGAAATGCTGCAGCTGCGCTTCGAAGGCCCCGCTTTCCGCCAGCTGCAACGGCTGCAGCATCCTCGACGCGCTCGACGAAGTGCCGCCCGCATTCGAAGTGCTCTGGCACCTGGAGCGCTGACCGGAGAAACTGTCGAACATGCCTGTGGACCTCGACGCAGCTGAGCAGGCCATCGCCGAGTTCCTCCGCGCCCTCGGCTACGATCTCGACGCCCACCCCGAGCTTCGCGACACACCAGCGCTCGTCACCCGCGCCTACGCCGACGAGCTACTCCGGGGCGCCAGCGTGGACGTGGCCGAGTTGGTCCGCGCAGGGTCCGAACCCCTTCCCGACGCTGACTCGCCGGGGCTGGTGGCCGTGCGCGACATCGAGACGGCCACGGTGTGCCCCCACCACCTCACCCCGGCCCTGGGGCGTGCCACGGTCGCGTACCTGCCTGGAGCGAGGCTGTTGGGGCTCGGTACCATTGCGCGTCTGGTCGACGCATGTGCCCGACGCCTGAACATGCAGGAAAGCGTCGGCCAGCAGGTCGTCGACGCGCTGATGCACCACGCCGGCGCACGCGGCGCCTACTGTCGGCTGGTGCTCGTGCACGGATGCTTAAGCGCTCGTGGCGCCTGTCAGACACGCGCTTCGGTCGCCACGGTCGCCAGCGCTGGGGAGCTCGCTGGATCAGCAGCAACTCCGCACCTCAGCCTGCTGATCGATGAGCGCGCCGACGGCTAGCGCGCATGTCGATCACGGGTTGGACTCGCACCCTTGCTCGGAGTTCGGGCCGGGCAGTGTGAAGAAGATGGAGCAACGTCG
>CAZSVU010000014.1:0-19401 GCA_964610275.1 uncultured Polyangiaceae bacterium
TCGCCGACTAGCGTTGTTGTTTCGGGGTCTTTGACCAAGACCCCGCCCCACCACGAGCGCGTGGCGGGGCCCCACCCCAAAACCGTTGCGCCGCTTCTGACTCCATTTGGCGCCGGGAACTGGCTAACCGTCGCCCCTCCCCAGCTGCGCATGGCAGCGCCCCGTCACTTTCCCCCGTGTACCAGGGTTTTGGCCCCGCTTTCGAACATGACGTTCAGTTTCCCCTCGGGAAGCACTTCGCTGACGTAGCCGGCACCGAACTTGCGGTGGAGCACGAGCTCACCGAGTGCGAAGGTTTCCGTCGTCGAGTAGGGCCTGAAGGATTCGGACGACTGGTTGGCCACCAGCGCCTGCCACTGTTGTCGCCGCTGCATCTCGGAGGCGGCCGCCGCGGTCACCCGACTTCGCGTTCCCTTCGAGGCGCGGGCCCGACTGGTCCGAGCCTGGGGGCGACTCGACTCCTTGGGCTCTCGGTAGTTGTGTTGGCTTGCACACGTCATGCACTCGACGCGCTTGGGGCGCCCTGCCACCAGGGCCACGATGCGGTGGACGAGGTTCATGCGGCACTTCGTGCACCAAGCGTCGATCTCGGAGCCTGCGGTCAGTCGCTTCACGGTGCCTCGCTCGATGGTTTGCGATCAGGATCGGCGGAGTCGTCGGCCTTGGCCGCGCGCGTCACGGAGACCTGGGAGTCGACCTCGGGGCGCCCCCCGGACGGATTCGGGCGAAACCGCACTTCGGTCCTGATCTCCAGGGCGACCGAGCTGAGAACCTTGCTCATTTCCTCGGACAGGTTGGTGTTCTCCAGAAAGTCTCGGAGTTCCCTGGCAACCGTCCGATACAGGCCGTTCTTCGTTTCCTCGATGTGAGCGACGAGCAGATTGAGCACCTCCTTGGGGAGCTTGAGCTCACTGACGAAGTTGCGGACGTTTTCCGGCCCCTCGCTGATCTTCCCGTAGCCGACGTCCAGAACTCGCTTGATGAGCTCCGGCAGGACTCGTTCGAGCCTACGCCGTTCCCGCTCCTGCTGCTCGCCATCGTTGGCGGGGGGCTCGCTCTGCACGGGCTGGCTCTACCGTGGCGTGGGGCTTCCGTCAAACGGCGCACCAGGGTCTGGCCCAAACTCCCCCGGGGCGTGTATGCAGAGGTCGTGACGTTTCGGATTGCGTGCTCGGCGGCCGGAGTGACTGCGCTGGCTTTCGCCTTGGCGGCCTGTCCGGATCGTTCCAGCGGGCTCGAGTCGACGGCGATGGGGCCAGCATCGGCGACGAGCACCCGAGCGCTCGCGCCGTCGGCGTCCGGCGGACCGCCGTCGGGGGCGTCCCCGGACGGTGCGGCCGCCGGCCAGGGGTCGACCGCGAAGCCATCCACACCCGCCCCGGTGGGTGGAAAATGGCTGAGCTGCTATGCCCAATTTCAACCGCGAACCCGACCCGAGCTGGATGCCCGCCGGCTCGGCCAGCTGTGCGGCCCTCCCAACGGGATGCAGCGGGTTGCGGCCGTGCAGAGTGAGGTGCTCGAGGCAGGTCAAGGCCGCGAGCACCGCTGGCGAGTGCGGGGCGGCGACTGCTTCCGGGTGTTCGCCGTGGCCGAGCCTGGGGTTTCGGACCTGGACGTGGAGGTATTCGGCCCGCAGGGAAAGCGATTCGCGTTCGACACCACCGACGACCGCTGGCCGGTGGTGAATCCGGACGGCCCGTTCTGTCTCGTGCGCGAGGGAGAGTACCGGGCCGTGGTCCGCGCCCAGCGGGGCAGCGGGCGATACGCCATCGAAATCTGGCGATTGCAGTGAGTGCGGCCGACCGGCGTTCGTCAGCGGACCGTCCGACGCCAGGCCTGCTCGTGTCCGTGCCAGCGCGCGGCGGGGCACGGCGGACGCGCTCGGGCGTGGTAAAACCCCGACTCGATGGACGACACACTCTTCGCCCAACGCCGCCAGCGCGTTCTCGACGCCATCCGTCCGGGAGCCATGCTGCTATTTGCCGCTCCGGTCGCGTACCGCAACCACGACGTGGAATTCGAGTATCGGCAGGACTCGGACTTCTTCTTCCTCACCGGATTCGAGGAGCCCGACTGCGCCCTGTTGTTGAGCACCGTCGGTGAGCAGGCGTCGGTCATGTTCGTCCGTCCACGCGACGCGGAGCGCGAGGTCTGGGACGGGGCGAGGCTGGGCGTCGAGGGAGCGGTGGCGAGCCTGGGTGCCGAAGCAGCGCATCCGATTGGGGAGCTGTCGGCGCGCTTGCCTGACCTGTTGAAGGACGTGCCTCGACTTTTCTACGAGCTGGGGAAGACTCGAAACCGAGACGACACGGTGCTTGCAGCCATCGCGAGCCTGCGCGGCCGAGTGAGAGAGGGCCTCTCCTGGCCCACCCAAATCATCGAGCCTGGTAGCATCCTGCACCCGATGCGGGTCATCAAGTCGACCGAGGAGGTCGAGGCCATGGGGCGAGCGGCACGCATCACCTGTGCGGCGCATCGGGAGGCCATGGCCAGAGCCAGGCCCGGCATGTACGAGTACGAGATCGATGCGCTGCTGCGTGGCACCTTCCGGAGCCAGGGTTCACCCCGCGTCGCGTACAGTCCCGTAGTGGGCTCCGGTCCCAACGCGACGGTCCTCCACTATCGGGGCACTGCCCGGCAACTCCAGTCGGGCGACCTGCTGTTGGTCGATGCCGGTTGCGAGTACGCGTACTACGCGGCCGACGTCACGCGCACGTTTCCCGTGACCGGGCGATTCAGCGGGGATCAAGCCGCCGTCTACGACATCGTCCTCTCGGCCCAGTTGGCTGCCATCGAGGCCGTGCGACCCGGCGCGACGTTGGACGACGTGCATCGGGCTGCGGTGGAGGTGATCGCTGGTGGGCTCGTCAGTCTGGGGATCATTCCAGGTCCACCGGACCAGGCGATCGCCGAAGAACGCTACAAGCCCTTCTACATGCATCGAACCAGCCACTTCCTCGGCATGGACGTGCACGATGTGGGTCGGTCTCGAAGCGAAGGCAAGCCAGCCCCGCTGCTGCCGGGGATGGTGATCACGGTGGAGCCGGGGTTGTACTTCGCCGAATCGGCACCGGACGCGGCGGCCAAATACCGCGGGATCGGAGTGCGCATCGAAGACGATGTGCTGGTGACGGAACAGGGCTCGACCGTACTGACCTTGGCTGCCCCGAAGGAGCGCGAGGACGTCGAGCGTGTTTGCGCGGGGTGAGCTTCGGACGCTGCTTTCGGTGGCCTTCGGGCTGGCCATCGGGGCGATTTGCCGCCCGGGAGTCGGGCAAGAGCCGGCCACGGACCACGCGGACGCGACCGAGAACGAGGCAGCCGGGCGTCTTGCGGAGAGCCCATTCTACGTGGATCCGGACCGGACGACGCGAGCAGCATACCTGCACTGGTTCGGCGCGCTGGCAGTCGGGCGCGGCCTGCGGCTCAATAACCCCTACCGTCTGGAGCACCAGCTGGGGGATCGCGGAGAGTCGCTGTCGCTGTCTGCGACCTACCTGGATGCTTCGTTGGGCGCAACGTGGGGGCGCTTCACCGAGATTCGGTACGGCTTCGTGGTTCACTTCGCGGAGGCGTTGGAGGGGGTGGCCCAGGACGTGGTGACTCCCGGCGCCATTGCCCTGTGGCGTCCGGGCCCGGGCGGGCTCGGCTACGGCCGCCTCGGCGTGCCGGTCGTGCTCCGGCCCGACGCGACCGGGGGAATGGAGGCCGCGCTGGGTGGGGTGTGGCACGCGACGGCCGGGGCTGGATTGACGGCGGAGCTGATCGGAAGCCTGTTCTACGGTGCGGCCACCTGGCAACGAAAGGTGACCACCATCCCCATCGTGGCTCTGCAGATCGGAGTGTTCGTAGACTACGAGGTGTTGCCATGACTCCGCGTATCGCCCCCCGGCGAGTGACCACCATCCGTTTGGCCACGGCGGTCTGTCTGACCCTGCTTTGCACGGCGCCCACGCCCGGCGACGTGGGCGGATGCGGGCAGCCGGCACGGGATCTGGACGCGGACGCCTTCTTCCAGGAGAAGCGGCGGATCGATTGCGACCACTGCAGGGAGTGCGGCTTCCGCACGCTCAGCTGTGACGCAGCCTGCGCTGACGATCCGCCTGAAGCTGACGGTTTTCCTCCGGGTTGCTACCCCCTGGTACACGATGGCGAAGTCTGCCTGCGCGCGCTCGACGATGCCTCCTGCGGGGAGTACCGCGCTTACGTCGACGACGACGCTCCGCAGGTTCCCGGTGAGTGCAATTTCTGTCCACCGCGGGAGGGCGAGTGACGCGCGCCGCCTGGATCGGGGCCGCGGCGGTCTGGCTCGCCGCGACGGGATGTGCCGGCATGGCCCACCAGGTGACGGCGGACGTGGACGACTATGAGGCGTATCGGGTGTACCGCAAGGCGCCCACGTTTCCGGAGAAGCTCGAGGCGAGCTGGCGGTACCTGCAAGACCAGCCCAGGGGTCGTTGGCGCGAGCCGGTGGGGGCCTGGTTCGAACGGGCGGACAACGCCTACTACGAACAGGCGCAACGGAACCTGATGCAGCTCAGGGTGTATCTCAGACTGCTGCCGAACGGCCCCAATGCGGCACTGGCGCGGCAGCGGGTGCGGCAACTCGAGCAGGCGGAGGAAGAACGGAGGCAGCGGGACAACCAAGTCGACGCCGAAGCCATCGCCATCGAGATTGAGTTGGAGCGTGCCCAACGCCAACGTACCGAGCTGTTGAGCGCCTTCCTGGGCTTTTCGGCACACCTGCTGGCCATCGACAGCTGGGGGCAGCCGACCTGGGAGCTCAGCGCGCCCTTCCTGGTGGATTGGCGGATCGATGAGCCGCGCGCGCGGTGCCGTGGACAGCGGTGCGTCAAGACGCTCAGCCTGCCCTACGCCATTCCGGACGCGCGTGAGCTGGCTCCGCGGCAGGCCATCTTCGACGTCGTACTGGAGCTGCGGCAGGGCAACGTGGCGCGCGCGTTGTTGACCGGTCCCGAGCTCTTCAGTCGGGTGGGAGAAGCGGCTCAGCTTCGAGCCATCGCTCCGGACGACGTCATGGGTCGGGCAACGGCCATTGCCGAGGCCATGAATCTGGTCGGCCCGCTCCTGGATCAGCGGTTTCCGCCGGAACGATGCGCCCGCGAAGCCGTCAGCCCAGTGGTGGTTCACCGTGAGTGCGACGGAGTGCGAATCGTGATCACCGCCGCTGCGGCTCCGGACGAGGATCGGATCGTGGTCGAGCCCACCTCAGCACCGCGACCGGCTCCTTGAGAGGATGGACGGCGAGGTCGTCGGAAGGATTCGATGGTGTCGGCTGAACCGTTGCTCCCCTACCTGCAGGTGCCCGAGCTGGTTCTCCTCAGTCCCGGCGACTTGGGGTGGGGGGTGCCCCCGTCGGTCGTCTGCTTCAAACCGTTCGGGGTCCTGGTTGCCAGTGGCGTGGTGTTGGGGGTGGTGCTGACCTTGCGGCAGGGCCGGAGGCTCGGGTTCGATCACCGGGCGCTCACGAGCTTCATCGCCCACGTCGTGATCACGGCGTTCGTGGCCGGCCACGTCCTGCACGCGCTCACCTACGAGCCACAGCGGGTCGCGTCCGACCCGCTCTTGCTGCTGCGTCCGTGGGATGGTCTCTCCAGCCTCGGCGGTTTCTTTGGGGCGCTCCTGGGCGGTGTCTGGTGGAGCTGGCGCACTCGCTCTCCGCTCTTGCCGTACGGCGACGTGCTGGCGAGTGCATTTCCGACCGCATGGGTGTTTGGCCGCGCCGGATGCAGCCTGGCTCACGACCACCCTGGCGTCCCGAGTGATTTGTGGTTTGCGGTTCGCTTCCCGGGGGGCGGACGTCTGGATCTGGGGCTGTGTGAGCTTGCGCTCACCATTCCGCTGGCCGTGGCGTTTCTGCTGCTGCGGCGGCGTCCTCGTCCCTGGGGCTTCTACTGTTCGGTAATGGTGATTGCCTATGCGCCCACACGGTTTGCCCTCGACTTCCTGCGCGCCCGCGAGCCCGGGGTCGACGCCTGGGTCGTCGATCCCCGGTACGGTGGTCTGACGCCGGCGCAGTGGGGCTGCCTGGCCCTGCTGGGACTCAGCGTGCCCTTGTTCTGGCGCGCGCTGGCGCGCGCGGGGACACGGGAGGCGGTCGCCGCTCCGCGGCCGCCGTCGCGCTAGATACGCAGCCGCAGGGCGGCGGGGGCGATGCGCGCGCGCGCTGGCAGCCGACCCGGAGTCTCGCCGTCCAGGTCGATGAGCACCTCGTCGGATGCCCGGATGGGCTCCGCCTCGATCACTGCCCCGCGCGTGGCTCGCACGCCAGCAGCGCCGATGTGGCTGCCCTGATACACCTTGCGCATGACCGCCGCCGCCTCGGTTCGCGACAGGTCGCAGAGCGCCACGACGTCGAACAGCCCGTCGCCGGGATCGGCATCGGGTGCGATATGCATCCCGCCGCCGTGATAGCGACCATTGGCCAGTGCCACGTTGAACACCGGGGACTCGAGCCACGTGGCACCGTCGACGCGTACGCGCACTGGTGTGTTGCGGTACACCGTCCACGCCCTCAGGCCGCCCAGCAGGAAAGTGGATTTGCCGCCCCACCATTTGGGACTTCGATTCACCAGTCGGTCCACGAGACCCCCGATGCCGAAACTGGTGACGTTGACGAACGCGCGGGTCAGCGCCTCACCCTGGGCCGACGTGAGGTCGAGAATGCCCAGGTCGAGCGGCCGAGTCTGGACCCGCACGACCCGTTGTACGGTCTCCTCGACGCCGTCGCCGAAACCGAACGTCTTGCGGAAGTCACCGCCAGTGCCGCCGGGCGCGATCACCAGGTCGGGGCCAGGGATCGGCTGGGCATCCGAGTCGACGTACGTCTGGCAGACCTCGTTCAGCGTTCCGTCGCCGCCGAGCACGACCAGGCAGTCGACGTCCGCATTCCGCGCGTCCCGGGCGATGCGCGTGGCGTCGCGCGGGCCCCGGGTCTCGACCAGCTCGTGCTCCACCCCCGCCCGCCGCAGGGAGCGGGCGAGGCGGGGTGCCTTTCGAGCCGCGGAGCCGCTGCCTGCGCGCGGATTGAGCACTACCCAAGTCGTCATCTGGCTCTGTATCCGAGGGCTGTGCCTGCGGCGCAGGCGTCGCGGCCGAGCTGACTCGTCCCGGGTGCTTCCGGTAGCCCGGCGCGGGCACACCTCGCCCGCGCCTCTCATACACCGGCTGAGGGCGCGGAAGGCAAGATTGACCGAGGCTACTTGACGACGAGACTCGTCTCACTATCGTGAGGGGCCGGAAGCGGCCCGCCTGGCACCGCAGGTCGGGGTGCGGACACTGATAGCGAAGAGGGTACTTGTCGCATGGCGAGCGAGGACGAACGCAAACTCTTCGTTGCAGGTCTGTCGGATTCCATGGCGGAAGACGCGTTGCGGGAAGTCTTCGAGCGTCTCGGAGTCGAGATCGTGGACGTGAGCGTGCCGCGTGACCGAGCCACTGGACGTTCGCGCGGGTTTGGTTTCGTGACGCTCGGCAGTGCCGAGCAGGCCGCGTCGGCTCGGGAGTCTCTGGATGGGACCGTACAGGGCGGTGCGCAGCTGTCCGTGCGTGCATTCAAGGCGGAGCCTCCCCGGCGCGGTGAAGCGGGGGGCGGCCGCGCCCCGGAGCGCAGCCGGGGCGGTGGCGACCGCACGCTCTACGTGGGCAATCTTCCGTATGACTGTTCCCAGGAACAGTTGCAGGGGCTGTTTGACGCCAGCGACGTCGGTCCGATCCTCCGCATCCACCTTCCAACCGGACAGGATGGTCGGGCGCGCGGGTACGGGTTCGTCACCATGGGCAGCGCTGAGGCTGCCACGGCCGCCATCGAAGGTCTGCGGGGAGTGGAGTTGCAGGGTCGCAAGCTCCAAGTCAGTGTGGCCCATCCTCGTGGCGAGCGAGGTGACCGGGGTGCGCCTGGTGAACGGCCTGACCGCGGTCCGTCCCCGCGCCCATCGGGACGGCCGAGCGGCCCTCCAGCTTCGACCGATCCCCGCTCGGCTCCCTGGGGTGGGGAAGGGGGCGGGGGCGCCCAGCCGGAAGCGCCGTGGGATGCGCCTGCCCGTGCCGAGGGGAGGCGCCGCGTGACCAAGCCAGAACGCGCGGACAAGGACAAGAAGAAGAAGCGCGTTCGAGGCCGCACTGAGCGCGAAGGTGACGAACGCCGCGCGCAGGACACCCGCAAACAGCGAAGCTGGGAAGACTGGGACGAAGACTGACCCAGCCAGCGCCTGCCCCGGAACGAGACGGCCCTGACCGCGAATCGGGCTCGGATCACGCTCAGGCCGGCGGGAAGGAGCCGGGACCCTCACCGGGCTGGGACTTGGCGCTGGGTCTGATCTTATGCGCAGTCTGTCCTGACCGCTGATTGCCACATCCCGAGCGCGCATGCTACGACTGCCCCGCGCGCCCACCCGTCGTGCATGCGGCCTGGGGCCTGATGATCCACGCCCCGAGCGGGTGAGTTCTCTCCGACGCCTGAGAAGGATCGATGATTTTCGACTGGCTCTACGGCCTGTTCTCGAACGACCTCGCCATCGACCTGGGCACGGCCACGACCCTCATTTACGTCAAGGGAAAGGGGATTGTGAGCTGTGAGCCATCGGTGGTGGCGGTCCAGCGTGATGCGCGCGGAGACAAGAAGGTGCTGGCCGTGGGCCGTGAGGCCAAGGACATGCTGGGTCGGACACCCGGGAATATCCAGGCCATCCGGCCGTTACGCGATGGTGTGATTGCGGACTTCGAGATCACCGAGGCGATGCTTCGCTACTTCATCGCCCGTGCGCACAACCGGCGGACGTTGGTGAAGCCGCGCATCATCATCTGTGTCCCGTTCGGCATCACCGAGGTCGAGAAGCGGGCGGTGAAGGAGAGCGCGGAGAGCGCTGGCGCGCGCGAAGTGTATCTCATCGAGGAGCCGATGGCGGCGGCCGTCGGCGCCGGTCTGCCCATTACCGAGCCGAGCGGCAACATGGTGGTCGACATCGGCGGTGGGACGACCGAGGTGGCCGTCATTTCCCTGGCCGGGATTGTCTACTCCCAGAGCGTGCGCGTCGGCGGCGACAAGATGGACGATGCCATCGTCGCCTACATGAAGCGCAAGTATAACCTGGCCATTGGCGAACAAACGGCGGAGCGCATCAAGATCACGATCGGCAATGCCTACGCGAGCGAACAGCAGACCACCATGGAGGTCAAGGGGCGCGACATGGTGGCGGGTATCCCGAAGACGGTGGTGGTGAACTCGGACGAGATCCGTGACGCGCTCGCAGAGCCCATCAACGCCATCGTGGAGGCGGTGCTACTGGCGCTGGAGCGCACTCCACCGGAACTGGCTGCCGACATCGTGGACAAGGGAGTCGTTCTGACCGGTGGTGGGGCGCTGCTCAAGGGTCTCGACGTCCTGCTCCGTGAAGAAACGGGGCTGCCGGTGATGGTCAGCGACGATCCCATCAGCGCCGTCGTGCTCGGGAGTGGGAAGACGCTCGACCACATCGAGTTGCTCAAGGAAGTGACGATCGGCTGACGGCCGACGGGGTCGGCCTGTGGGGTCTTTTCGACGTTATCGCGACATTGCCATCGTGGTGCTGCTGCTGGCGGTACCGTTCTTCTTTCTGCGCGCCAGCATCCGCAAGCCCGAGGACATGAATGTCGTCGACCGCACGCTGATGCGAGTGGCGGCGCCCGTTGAGTACATCGCCGCAGCCATCGCGCGCGGTGTGTCCAGCCTGATCGGAGATTACGTCTACCTCGTCGACGTCAAGGCGGACAACAACGAGTTGGCGTACGAGAACGCGCGCCTGCGGTCGGAGACGCGCGAGCTCAGTGCCCTCCGGGCGGAGAACCGCCGCTTCAGGCGCCTGCTTGGTCTGCGCGAGACGATTCCCGCCGAAACGGTCAGTGCCGCCGTGATCGCCAAGGACACCACCGAGTACTTTCGGGTCGCCCACTTGATCCTGGACAATCCACACGCCGCGGTGCGCACCAACATGCCGGTGGTGGCACTCGACGGCGCGGTGGGGACAGTGCTGCGGGTGGCGGGCGACAAGGTCGACGTTCAGCTCACCGTCGACAGCGGCTTCGGCGTGGACGTCGTGGTCGAGCGGACGGGGGCGCGCGGGTTCGTGCGAGGCTCGGGCAACCGGTCGCGCTATCTGGCACGCGTGGAATACGTGCAACGGGTCGACGAGGTGGATGTGGGTGACCTGCTGCTCACCAGTGGTGTGGGCTGCCGATTCCCGGCCGGCATCCAGGTGGCGCGCGTCACCAAAGTCGTCAAGCGGGATTTCGGTATTTACCAATCCGTCGAGGCCCAGCCCACGGTGGACTTCTCCCGTCTGGAAGAAGCCCTGATTGTCCTGTCCGACTCCAAGGAGTGTCTCCAAAAGGGAGCGGAGCGAGGACCGCGGGCCAAGCGTTGAGGCATCGGTATGCGCAACCTCGCGTTCTTGTCGATTGGAATCCTGCTGATCCTGCTGCAGGCGAATGCCTATCGACTGCTGGGGCCCCTCGGCCTCCATGGCATCACGCCCAGCCTGGTGCTGCCGCTGGTCATCTACTTGGGCGTGCACGAACCGTCCATGCCGCGCGGGGCATTCCTGGCGTTCCTATTGGGGCACGCCCTGGACATCATCGCCTCAGCCCCGATCTTCTTGTTCACCTTCGTGTATGTGGCCATCTGGTGGCTCTCGAGGCTCGCGGGCGTCCGACTCACTGCCCAGACCATGCTCACGCGGGTGTCCCTGGCATTCGCATTCGGCCTGGTGGAGGGGGCCATGGTGTTGATCCTCTTGGCCGTGTTCGGCAGCGACACCGAACGACCCATCGAGATTTCGACCGTGGTGGTTCCCCGAGCGCTGTCGACAGCGCTGTTTGCGCCGGCAGTGTTCCGTATTGCGCAGCGGCTCGCTCAGGGGTCGACGCCAGTACGGGGCAGCACCGAGGGGGCGAGCACTTGACGGCGCGCAGGCAACGGGTGCGGTGATGGCTTTCCCCGTCCAACGATCCGACGTGGGAGAGTTCCGGCGGCGGTACCGGTGGATGGTGCTGTTCGTGCTGAGCGTGTTCTGCGTGCTGATCGGGCGCCTGGCTCAACTCCAGATCCTGGAGTCCGAGGTGCACGACGCCGAGTCCCGGCGCAATATCATCCGCCAGATCACCCTGGCCACCTCGCGCGGCGTGATTCGTGACGCTCAGGGCAAGGTGCTCGCTGCCAACCGACCGAGCTACAACGTCTACGTCGTTCCGGGCATCATCGACATGAAGACGACCTGGCCGCGCGTGGTCGCCCTGATGGGGCTGGACGAAACCGAGCGGAAGGCTCTGGAGCAGCGCATCACCGACCTGAAGGTGAACGAAGCCAAGAAGATGCAGCAGACGCTGCTCAAGGTGGACGTCAGTCGCGACGTCGTGGCCAAGCTCAAGACGCATGAAGTCCGAGGCTCACGAACCCGCGGTGAGACGGTGCAGGGACTGGTGGGGGTCGAGGTCGCTCCGGCACCCGTGCGCTACTATCCCTATGGGGAACTGGGCGCGCATCTGCTCGGGTACATGCGCGAAGTCGACGCCGACACCCTGCTGAGGATGCAGGGCAGGGGATACCGGTCCGGAGATCGAACGGGCGCGATCGGTGTGGAACGTCGCTGGGAGAGCTATCTCCGAGGCCAGCGGGGCTGGCGCAAGACCGTGCGTGGTCTGAGGTCGCCGGGGCGGCAGCAGCGAGAGCAAATGGAGACACGATATCTGGACGAGCCCCGCCGCCTGGACCCCGTGCCGGGTCGAGACATTTCGCTGACCCTCGACGTGGAGCTCCTGCAGGCGACGGAGAAGGCGATGCGCGGTCAGCTCGCGGGTGCCGTGGTGGTGGTCGACGTGCGAACCGGCAGGATCCTCACCGCCTACTCCAAGCCGAGCTTCGATCCGAACGTGGCGTCGGGTGGCAGTGGCAAGAAGGCCGTGCGCGAGGCTTTTCGGCGGCTCTTCAGTGATCCGCTCAAGCCGACGCTCGACAAGACCATTTCCGCAGCCTATCCGCCGGGCTCCACGTACAAGCCGTTCTCTGCGCTCGCGGCTCTCGCCGATCACCTGGTCAATCCCAGCGCACAGGTGCATTGCCGTGGGGGCTACTGGTACGGCAAGCGCTACTTTCGTTGTACGGGGGTGCACGGCTACGTGAATCTGCACGATGCCATCGTGGTCTCTTGCAACACGTACTTCTACGCGCTGGGTGAGGCCCTGCAGAACGCGCCGGGCAAGGCGGGAGTCGATCGCTTGGCCAAGGTGGGGTTGGACTTCGGTCTCGGCGCCAAGACGGGCATTGGTGTGAACCCCGAGGCGCGGGGCCGTATGCCAACGCGCAGTTGGTACACGCGGCGGTACAAGGGTGCCTTTCGCGGCGGTTTCACGCTGCTGGCGTCGATCGGGCAGGGCGCCAGCACCGTCACCGTGCTGCAGCTTGCGCTCGGCTATGCCGCACTCGCCAACGGAGGTACGCTGTATCAGCCTCAAGTCGTGCGTAGCATCGAGACGAGCGATGGCACCATCGTGCAGGAGTTTCCGCCGCGCGTCCGTCGGATGGTTCCGGTGGAGCAAGGGCACCTGGCGCTCATCCAGAGTGGGCTCGCCGGCGTGGTCGCTGACCGAGAAGGCACGGCGTACAAGGAGCGCCTCGCCGATGTCGACATGGCGGGAAAGACGGGAACCGCACAGGTCAGTCACGTCACTCCGCGCGGCGTGGACCCCGACAAGATCTGGTACTTCAACCGCGATCACGCCTGGTTCGCCGGCTATGCTCCCGCCGGGGCCCCCGAGATCGCCATCGTGGTCCTGATCGAGCACGGCGGCGGAGGCGGCAAGAATGCGGTGCCGGTGGCGATGCGCGTCGTCGAACAGTGGCAGCAGCTCAAGGCCAAGCGCATGTTGGCGCGTGCGGCGGCAACCGAGGACGAGGAAGGGAACGCCCTCTGATGCGCGGACGCGACGGAATCAGCTTCCGTGTCGGTGCACAGGTCGACATGCCGCTCCTGGTGGGCATCGTGGCCATTGCCACGTTGGGTGTGGTGAATCTCTACAGCGGGACCAGCGTGTATGTCGACGACCCCAGGCGTGCGGCGTTCGCCGACTTCTACGTCTCGCAGATCTACTGGATCGTGGTGGGGGTGCTCGCGGGCGTGCTCGTGGCCGCATTGGACTATCGGCACTACGAGCGCCTCGCCTACGTGTTCTACGGTGGCGGCATCGTCGCCCTGTGTCTCGTGTTCGTTCTGGGGGAAGACATTCGCGGTACGACTCGTTGGATTCAGCTCGGCAGCTTCACCTTTCAGCCGAGTGAGTTCATGAAGATCGTGATGATTCTGGCGGTGGCCAGGTACTTGGCCGACGATCCGAAACTGGAACCGCGGACCCTGTTCGATCTGGTTCCACCGTTGGCGCTGACGGCGTTGCCGGTGGCACTGGTCATGGCTCAGCCGGACCTCGGCACTTCGCTGAGCTACGCCCTGACGGCCTTCAGCGTGCTGGCCATGCTGAAGATTCGCCGACGCGCTCTGTTGTCACTGCTGGTGGGGCTCGGGGGGGGAGCGGTGCTGATCTGGAAGTACGGGATGCGCGAGTATCAGAAGGAGCGCATCACCAGCTTCTTGGATCCCCGGGAGGATCTGAGTGGAACCGGTTGGCATGCGCTTCAATCCCGCACCGCCATAGGCAACGGCGGGCTCACCGGCGAAGGCTTCATGCAAGGAACCCAGAATCAGTTTGGCTTCTTGCCGGACCAGCATTCGGACTTCCCGTTCGCCGTCTTTGCCGAGGAATGGGGGTTCGTGGGCAGCGTGCTCTTGCTGGCGACCTACTGCTTCCTCTGCATCTGGTCGATCCACATCGCGTCGCAGGCCAAGGACCGGTTTGGGGCTGCCGTTGCGATTGGGGTCGGCGCCATGGTCTTCTGGCACACCCTGGCCAACGTGGGGATGGCCATGGGTCTCCTGCCGGTGGTCGGAATCACGCTGCCGCTGTTCTCGTACGGCGGATCCAGCGCTCTGACCATGCTGATCGGGTTCGGCTTACTGATGAACGTCTCGATGCGCCGCTGAGCTTCGGCACCGTGACGGATCGCCGAAAGGAACGAGCCAGCATGCCCAGCGCCCAAGGCCCCAGAACTCCTCGGCCAGAGCGGCTCGACCTCGTGGTCACGCTCGGACCTGCCTGCTGGGACCGAGTCAGGGAGCTCCGTGAGGCCGGCGCCACGGCATTTCGACTCAATACGGCACATCTCGGGGCGAACCGGTTGCGGGAGGTCGTGCAGGACGTTCGGCGCGTGGCTCCCGAGCAGCCTGTCGTCATCGACCTGGGTGGCGCCAAGATGCGGCTCGGAGAGTTCGAGTCTCGAGCGCTGGTGGAGGGCGAACGAGTAGCCTTCGCCCAGGACCCGGGCGAGCGCGCCTCCATCCCGGTGCCCCATCCGGAGCTGTTCCAGCAACTTCGGGTCGGTGACACCTTGAGCGTCGACGATGGTCGCGCCCGGTTCGTGGTGGAGTCGCTGGGCCCGGCGCAGATGGTGGCCAGGGCGCTTTCGAGCGCCCCGCTCCGGCCGCGCAAGGGAATCAACGTGGAGGAGCATCCCGTGGTCTTGAGCGACCTGGGGGCGGCTGACTCGCTCGCCCTGGAGGTGCTGGCGGACCAGTCGGGGCTCAGTTGGGCGCTGTCGTTCGTGGCGGACGGCAGCGAGACGGCGTGGCTGCGGCGAAGAGCCCCTGGCGCTCCGGTGATTGCCAAGGTGGAGCGTGCTCGGGCACTCGAGTGCATCGACCGGATCGACCGCCAGGCCGACGTGTTATGGATCTGTCGTGGCGACCTGGGGGCACAGATCGGCCCAGCACGGTTGGCGCGATGGATCGGCGAGCATCGACCCGATCGCTGTCGCTGTCCGGTGCTGGTGGCTGGGCAGGTGTTCGAGCACCTGACGGCCCACCCGGACCCGACCCGGTCGGAGGTGTGCCACCTGTACGACCTCTTGCAGCGAGGCTATGCGGGCTTCGTGTTGTCGGACGAGACGGCCGTGGGTGAGCATCCCGTGCACGCGGTGCGAACGGTGGCCAGGCTCATGCACGACCTGTCAGGCTGAGGTCGCTCGGGGCGTCGGCGCACCCGCAGGGGCGTGGACCGCGGCGCCACGCTTGCGCTGGGGCGTGCGAAGCCTTACGCCTGCTGCGTGGCTCGCCGTCTCATCCGCACGGTTTGCTTCGATCTAGGTGGGGTGTTGGTGCGCATATGTCGCAGCTGGGCCGAGGCGTGCGGGCGAGCGGGCGTGCCGGTGCGTGAGCCGAGCTGGGTGGCGAGCGAGGAGGCCATTGGTCTACGCCGTGCGGTCATCTTCGAGTACCAGCGCGGTGGGCTTTCGTCCGAGGCCTACGTCCAGGGTCTGACGCGGGCGCTGCGAGGACTCTACGACGCGACGGAGGTTGCACGGGTGCACGACGCCTGGTTGATCGGGGAGTATCCGGGCGTGCACGCGCTGGTCGCCGAGCTGAACGCCCGGGTTGGGACCGTGACCGCGTGTTTGAGCAACACCAACCAGGCCCATTGGCGACGACTGGCGCCGGGCAATGGCGAGTTCCCGGCCTGCGCGGGGCTGCAGCACGGTCTGGCTTCGCACGAGTTGGGCGTCTCCAAGCCTGATCCACGCATCTATTCCGAGGCGCAGGCTCGCCTGGGGGCGTCCCCGGCCGAGCTGGTCTTTTTTGACGACACCCCGGAGAACGTTGCTGCCGCCCGCGCGGCCGGTTGGCGCGCCGAGCAGATCGACCATCGCCACGACACGGCTGGACAGCTACGCGGCTGGCTCGAACGCTACGGCGTACTCTGACCCGTCTGGGCGATGGTGGCCGCGTCGTGCTCCGGGATTGGCCGGCGGTCGGCAACTTGCACTCGGCCCTGACCTCGGCAATCCTTGGCTTTGGTGGAGAGAACCGAGTATCCGGCCAGCCAGCGCTCCGCCCACGAGAGGGCGCAGCGCGGAGCCGTGGGGACTCGATGAGGACTGGGCATGTCGATTAAGCGATTCGGACTGGCGGCGGCGATGTTGCTCGCGCTGGCCTGCGGGCGGACTGATCCCACCTTCCTGCATTCCACCGGCTTCGGTGGATCGGGCGCGAACGGTGACACCGGAGGCACGGGAGGGGTGCCTGGGCGTGGCGGTTCCGGAGGTACTGGCGCGATGGCCGGCGAGGGCCCTGTGGGGGGGTCGACAGGCCTGGGGGGTGCTCCGCCGAGCTTCTGTGGCGACGGCGTGTGTGATCCCTGGGAGACGGCTGGGACTTGCGCGTCCGACTGCCCGTCCGTGTGCGGCGACGGCGCGTGCACCCATTCCGAGAACGGCGTGACCTGCTCGTGGGATTGCCCGCCCGATTGCGGCGATGGATTCTGCACGGGGATCGAGACCGCAACCCTCTGCCCCGTCGACTGTCCGGCTGTGTGCTACGACGGTCGCTGCACGCATACCGAGAACGCAAACAGCTGCCCGGCGGACTGCGGGGCCATCTGTGGCGATAGGTACTGCACTCACCTCGAGAACGCCTCGACGTGTTCCACGGACTGTCCGGCGCGGTGTGGGGACGGGTATTGCACGCACTTCGAGAACGCCGCGACGTGTGCCGCGGACTGCTCGGCGTGGTGCGGGGACGGAACCTGCACCCACACCGAGGACGCCGTCGGCTGTCCTGCGGACTGCCCGGAGGTGTGCGGGGACGGATCCTGTACCCACACGGAAGACTGGTTGAGCTGCCCCGAGGATTGCATTCCCGATTGTGGCAATGGCAGCTGCGACCCCGAGGAAGACGCCGAAGTCTGCGGCACGGACTGCCCGGCGACTTGTGGCGATGCGCTCTGCACTCACGGCGAGAACGCGGTGGTCTGTCCCCAGGACTGCTCGGCCCGATGCGGAGACGGCAGTTGCACGCACGCCGAGACCGCGGCAACCTGCCCGGAGGATTGCCCGCTCGGGTGCGGGGATCTGGTGTGCGCGGCCGACGAAGATGCGTCCGTCTGTCCTCGCGACTGCCCTGCCTGGTGTGGGGACACGTTCTGCACCCACAGCGAGAACGCCAACGTGTGCCCCGGCGATTGCCCGGCGGCCTGCGGCGACACGTTCTGCACGCACAGTGAAAATGGTGTGACCTGCCCGCTGGACTGCCCGCCGGGCTGCGGCGACGGATTGTGCGCACCGACCGAGGATGCAGCGCGTTGTCCGGGCGACTGCCCCTCCGAGTGTGGTGATGGATTGTGCACCCATAGCGAGAATGCCAACGTGTGCCCCAGCGATTGTCCGGCCGCGTGTGGCGACGGCGCTTGCACACACGACGAAGACGCGACGAGTTGTCCGCTCGACTGTCCCTCCGGTTGCGGCGATGGCCAATGCGCGGCGGACGAGTCGCCAGCGATCTGTCCCGCTGACTGTCCGGCGGTGTGCGGCGACGTGCTGTGCACCCACAACGAGAATGCCAACACCTGCCCTGGAGATTGCCCCGCGCAGTGTGGCGATGGCTTCTGCACCCACAGCGAAGACGCGCAGGTGTGCCCGGTCGATTGCCCCCCGGGGTGTGGCGATGCGATCTGCACGTCGGACGAGAACGCGGCGACCTGTCCCGGCGATTGCCCGGCGGAGTGTGGCGACGCGCTCTGCACCCACGACGAGGGAGCAGACAGCTGTGAGGCGGATTGCCCGGCGGTGTGTGGCGACGGCCTGTGCACCCATGCCGAGGATGCCGAGGTGTGCCCGAGCGATTGCCCCGCGGAGTGCGGTGATGGGCTCTGCACTCACGCGGAGAACGCTATCGCGTGTCCCGACGACTGTGCTGCGGAATGCGGCGACGGGGCCTGTACGCACACCGAGACTGCCGCCACGTGCGCGGTGGATTGCCCGCCCGGATGTGGTGATGCGCTCTGCACTCCCGACGAGAACGCTTCGACCTGTCCGCGTGATTGCCCTGCGGTTTGTGGGGACGGGCTCTGTACGCAGGGTGAGAGTGCCGACGTTTGTCCCATCGACTGCCCGGCCGTGTGTGGCGACGGCTTCTGTACTCACCTGGAGAGCGCGAACAGCTGCAGCGTGGACTGTCCGGCGGTTTGTGGGGACGGTGCCTGCACCCACACCGAAACCGCGAGCACCTGTCCCACGGATTGCGTCGCCACCTGTGGCGACCAGTTCTGCTCTTCCACGGAGACGGCCAACAGCTGTCCTCGTGATTGCCCGGCGCAGTGTCGCGATGGCTTCTGCACCCACAGCGAAACCGCGAGCACTTGCCCGGCAGATTGTGCGGCCGTGTGCGGTGACACCTTCTGCACCCACAGCGAAAACGCGAGCACGTGCCCGCAAGACTGCCCGGCCGGTTGCGGCGACGGGCTCTGCACGCACACTGAAACGGTGCTCAACTGCGCGCGAGATTGTCCGGCGACTTGCGGCGACACGTTCTGCACTCATGCCGAGACTGCGGCCACGTGTCCGCAGGACTGCGGGGCGGGCTGCGGGGACCAGTTGTGCACCCACACCGAGACGGCCGCCACCTGTCCGCGGGACTGCCCGGCAGAGTGCGGCGACGGCCTGTGCACGCACACCGAGACGGCCTCGACCTGCTCCGCGGACTGCCCCGCCATCTGTGGCGACCGAGTCTGTACCCACGCCGAGACCGCTGCCACGTGTGCAGCCGATTGTCCGGCAGAGTGCGGCGACGGCCTGTGTACGCACACCGAGACGGCCTCGACCTGCGTGCAAGACTGCGCCAGTGTGTGCGGTGACGGCGCTTGCACGCACACGGAGAATGCCAACCTCTGCCCAGCGGACTGTCCAGCAGCGTGCGGTGACGGCTTCTGCACCCACAGCGAGGATGCATTGGCGTGCCCGCAGGACTGCCCGGCGGTGTGCGGAGACGGCGAGTGCACTCACACCGAAACGCCGGCGACCTGCCCCGCGGATTGCGGATGCACCGTCGGTGGGTGCTGCCTGCAGCAGTCCCTGACGATGACGCTGCCGACCTACCTCTACTCCGGCTCGCTGGCCACTTCGGACCCGATGGGGGGGCCGCGCGGCAACGGCTACCGCTACGACGATCTGGAGTTCCAGGGCACGGCGGGCACGCCGGTGGTCATCGAAACCACGGCGGGCTCGTTCGATACCTACCTGTACTTGCTCGACGAGAGTTGCCAAGTCGTCGCCTCCAATGACGACGGCGGCACGGGTCTGCTTTCCAGGATCGCCTATACTCTTCCCAGGGCTGGCGTGTACACCGCCGTAGTGACCTCCTTCAGCGCGGGTACCACCGGCACCTACACGCTCGCGCTGAATCCGTCGGTTCCCAGTTGCACGGTGGGGTCGTGCTGCTACGGCGACACGCTCACCCTGTCTTTGCCGAA
>CAZSVU010000014.1:19411-53719 GCA_964610275.1 uncultured Polyangiaceae bacterium
GAACGACAGCTACTCGGGTTCACTGAGCAGCGGCGACGCTCTGGGTGGCCCGCGGGGGTCTGGCTACTACTACGATGACGTCGAGTTCACCGGCACTGCGGGGACCAGTGTGGTGATTGAAATGACCTCGGCACCCTACGATACCTACCTCTATCTGTTGGACGAGGACTGTCAGGTCGTCGCGTCCGACGACGACGGGGGCACCGGGCTTCTGTCGCGCATCGTGTACACCATCCCCAGAACGGGCGTGTACACCATCGTGGTGACCACCTTCAGCGCAGGGGTGACCGGCAGCTACACTCTGGAGCTGAATCCGACGGGGTGCAGCCTCGGTACTTGCTGCTACGGCGACACGCTCACACTCACGCTCCCGTCCGACTCCTACTCGGGGTCGCTGAGCACCGGGGACGCGCAGGGCGGCCCGCGCGGGTCCGGGTATTACTATGACGACCTCGAATTTGTCGCCACGACTGGGACATCAGTGGTGATCGAGACCACCTCGGGGAGTTTTGATACCTACCTGTATCTTCTGAACGAGGATTGTCAGGTGATCGCTTCGAACGACGACGGTGGTGTGGGGTTGTTGTCGCGGATTGCGCTGACCCTTCCGGCGACCGGTGTGTACACCATCGTGGTGACCACCTACAGCTCCGGGGTGACAGGGAGCTACACGGTGACCCTCAATTGACGCGGGAGAGAGCACACCCTTGAGGACGCTGATCATCGGGGGGGGGCGTGGTTGCGTTGCCGTCCTGGATCTGCTGGAGCAGGGAAAGCTAGGTTCGCTCAGCCCAGAGATCGTGGCGATCGCGGATATCGACCCGGAGGCCCCCGGGATGCAGATCGCCCGCGCCCGGGGGTGGTCGGCGTTGCCCAACCTGGAGGCGGGACTCGCCTTGGAGCGGCTGGAGTTGGTGCTCGAGCTGACCGGGTCCGAGGAGGTACTGACCCGGGTGCGTCACCGTCTCCCGCGGGGGGTGCGACTGGTGGACCACGTGATCGCCGGTCTGTTCTGGGAACTGGAGCGGATGAACCGGGCTCTGAGCGAGCAGTTGCACGAGCAGCAGGAGCTCAAGGCCCGGATGGCGGCCGAGCGGGAAGAATTGCAGGAGATCCTGGACACCATTCCAGACGCAGTGATGGTGGTCGACCCCGAGCTGAGGGTGCTGCGGGTGAACCGGCGGTTCGAAGAGCTGACGGGTGAGTCGCGCCAGGCCGTTGCCGGTCGAGGATGTCGTCAGATCCAGTGCGATGCCGGTGAGCTCTGCTCCGCCATCACCGACGCGGGCCCGCTCGAGCGGGTGCTCGAGTCGGGGCGTGCGGCGACGCTCACGCAAGCCACTTCAGATTCCGACGAGGGTGCGGTGTTTCAACTCTCCGTGAATCCCGTCGTGGACGCCGGCGGTCGGGTGACTCGGCTCGTGCAAACGGCACGCGAGATCACCGAACAGGTCCGTCTGGAGCGCGAAACCGAGCGCTGGGCGCTCAGGTTCCGGCAGATCGTGGACGCCGTGCACGGCGTCGTGACCATCAAGGACCTCGAAGGTCGCTATCAACTCGTGAACCCGTGGGCAGAGCGGGTCTTCCGGACGCGCGAAGCGGAGATGATCGGACACACGGCGCGCGAGCTGTTCCCCGAGAGGGTGGCCCGCGTCATCGACACCAACGACCGCGTGGCTCTGGCAGAACGAGGGCATCACACGGTCGAGGAGACGCTCGAAATCGAGTCTGTTCCCCGGATCGTCGTCTCCGAGAGGTTTCCCCTGACGGATCAGAGCGGGCGCGTCGTTAGCATCTGCTGCGTGGCGCGCGACGAAACTCAGGCCAGGCAGCTCCAGCATGACTTGATCGAGACCGAACGACTGACCGCGGTGGGCCGACTCGTCGCGGGCGTCGCGCACGAGCTGAACAACCCGCTCACCGGTATTCTTACGTTTGCCGAGGACCTGCTCGAGCACTCCGCAGCCGGCGACGCGCTGAGGGAGGACTATCAGCTGATCATCGACGAAGCGCTGAGGTGTCGTCGCATCGTGAGAGATCTCCTCGACTACTCTCGGCATCGCGAATCGGAGCGGCGTCGGGCTCGGTTGGATGACGTCGTGCGTCGCGCTGCGGGCATGGTTGAGCGCCAAGCGTCTTTCCGAAATGTTCGAATGCGGATTGACGTGGATCCCAGCTTACCGCTGGTCGACATCGACCGCGCCCAGATTCAGCAGGTGATCCTGAATCTGGTGATGAACGCTCGCGACGCCATGTCGGGCTTCGGACAGATCCGAATTCGGGCGACACCTTCTTCCGATGGTCAGGCCGCGATTTTAAGCGTCGCGGACACCGGTTGTGGCATTCCCCCGGAACAGCTCGCCGAGGTGTTCGAGCCGTTTTTCTCGACCAAAGGGGAGCAGGGAAACGGCCTGGGGCTTGCCATCGTCCAGAGCGTCGTCGAAAGTCATGGCGGTGAGGTCCAAGTGGACAGCGTGGTGGGCCAGGGCACGACCTTCCGGGTTACACTCCCGGCCGCCGAGAACCAGGCAAGGAGCGAGTTGCCGTGAATACGGATGAAGATTCCGGAACGAAGCAGGCCCCAGCGCACGTTCTCGTCATCGACGACGAGGAGGTGGTGCACCGCAGCCTTGCCCGACTGCTGTCCCGGCGTGGGCATGTGGTGGATGCCGTGTTCGACGCCCAGGAGGGGCTCAATCGGCTGGCTGAAGGGAGCCACGACCTGGTGATCACGGATCTGATGATGCCGAAAATGGATGGTTTGGAGTTGCTCGAAGCCCTGCAGGCGCGGCACATCACCGTGCCGGTGCTGATGATCACCGGGTACCCGACCATCCGCACTGCGGTTCAGGCCCTGCGCTTGGGGGCCATCGACTACGTTGCCAAGCCGTTCACGCAGCGTGAGCTCATGGCGCCCGTCAACCGGGCGCTCCGCCGAACCGCCGACACCAGCACCTCGAACGAAGATCGGGCTTCCTTGGTGGATGGGTTCGAGGCGCCCAGCGTCGCGCTCAGCCCCGACGATCGCCTCTCGTTGCCCCAGCATTCGTGGCTCGTCTACCAGCAGGACGGAACGGTCCACATCGGCGTCGAGGCGGCCTTCCTGAGTCGGGTCGGAACCGTGGCTGGCCTGCGGGTGCCGGAGCCGGACGAGTCCGTGGAGCAGGGACACGTGGGCTTCTGGTTGACCGGGTCAGACGGCGAAGAGCATGGCGTGTACATGCCGCTCAGCGGGGTCGTGGTGGAGGTCAATCGCGAGGTCGCCCCCGCCGGGCTCCTGCCGACGACCTGGCTCGTGCGATTGTTGCCGGACAATCTCGACAGCGAGTGGAGATCGTTGGCGGTACCAACCCGTTGAGCGCGCTGAGACGCGCGAGCAATGGGTTCACAGTGACGCCAGGTAAGCCTGCAGGTCGCGCGCGATTTCGCCGCAGTCTTGGTAGAAGGTCTGCGTGTGTGCGGAGAACCGCATCAAGAGGGCATTGAGGTTCTCCGTTACGTAGGGATAGAGCTTGCGGAGGTTGGCGAGGCGGTAGTGGAAGAACAGGAGGGCATCCTCCGCGCAGATCGCAGGGGACGCCGAGTCCCGAGTGGTCAACATTTGATTGGCGTCCTTGCAGGTTCGGATCCCCTTTCCCACGGCATACGCCAGGAGGTTGCCGACGCTCCAGATGTCGTAGTCGAGGTAGTTCGCAGAGTAATCGAAGTCGATCCACCGGTAGTCGCCGGTCTGATCTTCCACCAAGATGTGGTCGTTGCGGACGTCGCCGTGCTGCAGATCGTGCCGGTGCAGATGGTGCAGGGCCTCAATGCTGCCGACCAGCTTGCGCAGGATGCCGGGCAGGGTGCGCTGGAAGTAGACGTCGTGAGGCTCCTCGATCAGCGCGATGTGGCTGAAGAGTGAAGTACCCTGAATGAAGTCGATCACCCGTACGTTGTTGCCGACCGCGTCCCGCACCGTGCGGCCCTGCATGAACCTGCGGTCGCCGCGCACGAAGTCCAAGACCTGGCTCTCCTTCTCGGGCATCCGGATGCAGCGCACCGTCAAGGGCCCGAGCGGAGTCGTGAAGCGCTCGTGAAAGACCAATTTCAGGATCTTGCGCGTTCCCTCCGTGAGGTCGACTGCGTACTTGACCCAGAACTTCGGTTGGTCACTGATGCCGAAGCGGCTCTCCCGCGCATCGCCGCGCACGAAGTAGTCGTTGCCCTCCAGGCGCAGCACCATGCCCCCTTCGATGCTCATGTAGTGGGTGGTGTCGTCGAGGACACGAACGGTGCCGTGGACGCGGCGTTGGGCCACGGATTCGATCCGCTCTTTGAGCAGCGCGGGGCTTTCGAAGATCATCGATCGGGTGACGCTGCCGCGAGACGGAATGCGTGCCGTGCAGGCTAGCATCGGAGACCTTCCGTCACCAAGCCGAGAAGCGATTGCCGGCGGACGAACGCTCGGCCCCGGGGGTTGGCCGCGGTCATGCTTCCGAGTAGTCTGACCCGCATGTTCTCAACCATCGAGCCAGGCGCGCAGCGGCCCCTTCGGATCGGCATGCTCGGTGCGGCGCGGATAGCGCCGAAAGCACTGCTTCAGCCGGCCGCGCAGCGCGACGACGTGCGCGTGGTTGCCGTTGCCGCCCGGGACGTGGCGCGTGCCGAGCAGTTCGCCGCTGAGCACGCCATCGAGCGGGTGGTGGCGACCTACGAAGAACTGGTCCACGACCCAGGGATCGACGTCGTCTACAACCCGCTACCGAACGGATTGCATGCGTCCTGGACGCTGCGTGCGCTCGAGGCGGGAAAACACGTGCTGTGCGAGAAGCCTTTGGCCAACAACGCGAGCGAAGGTGAGGCCATGGTGGCGGCGGCGCAGCGCGTTGGGCGTCTGCTGATGGAGGCGTTTCACTACGCCTACCACCCGCTCACCGACCGCTGGCGCAGTCTGCTCCAACAATGCGTGTTGGGAGAGATCGTCGAAGTGCGTGCCAGCTTCCGGACTTCGATCCCGGCGACGGACATCCGCTATGTGCTCGAGTTGGGCGGAGGCGCAACCATGGATCTGGGATGCTATTGCATCCACGCCGTGCGACTGGCCGTGGGCTCCGAGCCCAAGGTGGTCCGGGCGCGAGCCGAGCAGGGACCGCCCGGTATCGATCGAGAGCTCAGCGCCGAATTGGAGTTCCCCGGTGGGGTGCGCGGTGAAGTGGTGAGCGCGATGACGCTGGCCGAGGGGTTCCGGGGCAGCCTGCGTGTCGTGGGGCGAGACGGCGTGCTCGAGGTGGAGAACCCGACCCTGCCGCATCTCGGTCACCGTCTCCGCGTGGAGAGTCGGACGATGAAGGTCGATGAGGAGGTCGTTGGGCGGACCAGCTACGACTATCAGCTGGAGGCGTTCGTGGCGGCACTACGCACGGGCGAGGCGCCACTCACGAGTGGAGAAGACTCGGTGGCGAACCTGCGCGTGATCGATGCGGCCTATGCCGCGGCCGGCTTGCCACTGCGGGGCGACGGCGGATAGCGCGGGTGGCCGGGTCAGCCGCCCCGGGCCAGCCAGATCACGACGCCGAGCGCGACCGCGATGACCAACAGCACCGCGATCCCTCGGTTCGTGCGCGGGTCGGCCGCGCTCACACTTCGACCCGGGGTCCGAGGTTCCGCGTTTCGATCGTCAGGGCGGGCCGACGCGGTTGCCGCGGCAGCAGTCCGTTGACGTTTGCGCACGACGATCCGCGGCTTGCGTCGCGAGGGAGCGGGCGCATCGGGGGTCGCTTGGGCTCGAGTTGGAGGTGCCGAGTCGTGCTCGGACGAAGCGGACGGGCGCCGACGTTCCGACCGAGAGGCACTCTCCGAGCGCCCCGGATTGGCGGCGCGGTTCGCAGCTTCTGCGGCTTCGCGACGTTGACGTCGTCGCTCCGCGCGGAGCTCCTTTCTTTGCTGGGCGCGGGCCTGGCGCTGTTGCTTGCTCTTGCCGGCACGCTCTTGAGACTTGCGGTGAATCTTGGCCTTGGTGCGAGTCTTGGGGCGACGCCCGGTCAGCGCAGCCGGCAGCGGTGCAGCGGATTCAGCTGCTGCCTTGGCTGCGGGTGATTTGGCGGACTTGGTCTTACGCCGGGCGGCGCTCGAGCGAAGCGCGTCGGGTTGGCCCGGCCGCGACGGCGACGGATCCTTCTGTGCGCCAGGGGCGGGCCGAGTCAGCGGCGGCGTCTGGGGTGCGGAGGGGAGGTCCAGGTCCCAGCCGTCGTCCAGGTCGTCGCTGGCGGCCTGCTCCTCTCCTGCAGGGTCGAGGGACGTGGAGCCCGTCTGGCCCGATGCGCTGGTCCCGTCGGCTTGGACCAGCGGCACGTGGCGTCCCGCGGGCTCGGCTGGGGACGGCTCCGAGCCGGGCGGAGTGGGGGTGTCCCAGCCCGCGTCCAGGTCGAGCTCGGCGCTGTCTGAGGTCTTGGAATCCATGGCGCTCGGCCTCTAAAGTTGGCACCGCCGCGCCGCCAGGCCAAATTCGAGGCGGCAGGAGCTTCCCGGCGCATCGACGAGCCCGTTCTCCGGACCGAGCGCTCGCCTGAGCCTCCGGCGAGCGGGTCGAGGGATCCATTCCGGAGCATGGCCTGCCGTGGCTCGTTTTGACGGTGGAATTCGGCTTTCCCGGGGTGGTGGCCGGGGGGGGCGTGCCCGGAATTGGGCAGCCGAGCCCGTGTCCGACCCCGCCGCCGACTTCCGCCCAGCCGACCGCTCGAGCTCGCGGTCGCCCATTTTGATCAACCGCCGCACGGTCATCGAGGACCCGACGGGAACGTGTCCCGGGCACGGACCCAGCTCGGAGGAATGCGTCAGTTCGTGAGCCGTGATGACGTCGCGGTGATCAAGCCCAACGTAAGCTGCTCTGGTGTGCCCATCCAGGCAGCGACGTCCAATCCGCAGGGGGTCGCCGGCGTCCGCGCCACGCGGGTGCGGAGACGCCGATTGCGTGCACGCCTGTGCTAGCGTGCCCCTTGCGATGGGAGCATCGAGCACGGCGCTGGAGGCGCGATTGGTGCACTTGGCGTCCGCCGGAGTGACGATCATCGATTCACGGCAGACGTACCTCTCCGACGACGTTCAGGTCTTACGGATCCACGCTGGTGCCGTGCTCCATCCGGGCAGTCGAATCAAGGGCGCCCGCACCTGGGTCGGAGCGGGCGCGCAGGTGGGAACCGAGGGGCCGGCAACCCTCGTCGATGCGGTGCTCGACGAGGAAGCAACCGTGGCCAGCGGGTTCGTGAGCGGTGCGGTGCTGCTTCGGGGAGCGAGCCTGGGCGCCAATGCGCACGTGCGCGCCGGTACGCTGCTCGAGGAGCAGGCGTCCACGGCTCACGCGGTGGGCCTCAAGCAGACCATCCTGCTCCCATTCGTCACGCTGGGCAGTCTGATCAACTTCTGTGATTGCCTGATGGCAGGGGGGACGTCGCGCCGGGACCACTCGGAAGTGGGGAGCGGGTACATCCATTTCAACTTCACTCCTTGGGGCGAACGCGGCGACAAGGCCACGCCCTCGCTACTGGGGGACGTGACCCGGGGCGTGTGGCTCAGGAGTCGTCGCATCTTCATCGGCGGGAGCGGCGGACTGGTGGGGCCGGCGACCGTGGGGTACGGCGCCGTCGCGGGGGCGGGGCAGGTGGTGCGAGGGGGGATCGCCGAGAACCGACTCGTGTTGACACCGCTGCGCAAGGTGGACCGAGAGGTGGAGCCGCACCGCAAGGATCTTGCGCGGCCGCGTGCGGACGAGAATCTTCGGTACGTCGCCCAGATTCACGCGTTGCGCGAGTGGTATCGCCGAGTGCGCTTGCCCACCACCCCCGAGCACCGCCGGCCGGTAATCGAGGAGGCCGCGGCCAACCTGGACCAATGCATCGAGGAGCGCGTGGAGCAACTCGGCCGGTTCTTGACCGAACGCGGAGCTCGCATCCCCGCTCTCCGATTTGACGAGAGCCCGCCGTGTCCCTTGGATTGTTCGCGAGTTCAGCCCGACCACGTCGCCTGGATCCGGCGGCTCGGTGAGACCGAAGTGGCTGCCGGAACCGAGTGGCTTCAGCAGATAGCCGCGAACGTGTTGCGACCGGCACTCGAGGAACTGGCGCAGCCAATAAGCTGAGCCGTCTCGCTGCGTTCTGGACGGCTCGGCTGCCGCTGCGTTGCGCGTCTGCTGCCGGGGCCAGGCTCGAGCTGCACCGGGACCTGCCGCACTGGTCTCAATCCAGACGGAATAAGTCTTCGATGTCTTCTTTGCTCAGCTTCTTGCCGCCGCCGGTATCCTCGGTGAGCACCGTCGCGACGAGCTCCATCTTGCGTTGCTTGTACTGCAGCATCTTCTCCTCGATTGTGCCGGCGGTCATCAGCCGGTAGACGGTGACGACCTTCTTCTGGCCGATGCGGTGCGCGCGATCCGAGGCTTGATCCTCGACCGCCGGGTTCCACCACGGGTCGAAATGGATCACCGTGTCCGCGGCGGTCAGGTTCAGCCCGGACCCGCCTGCCTTCAAGCTGATCAAGAACACGGGAATGGTCGGGTCGGCCTGGAACCGGTCGATCCGCTCGGGGCGGTCCGTCGTGCTGCCGTCGAGATACTCGTACTTGATTCGGTCCTCGTCGAGGGCGCTCCGAATGAGCTTCAGCATCGACACGAACTGGCTGAACACCAACACCTTGTGTCCGCCGGATTCGACTTCGTCCACCAGTTCTCGAAGCGCTGCCAGCTTGCCACTGTCGTCGTGGCTGAATTCCCGCGGAAGCCCGAGCAACCGGGGGTCGCAGGCCGCTTGGCGCAACTTGGTGAGGCCGGCGAGAATGTGAATGTGGCTTCTCGCGACTCCGACTCGCTCGACCTCTCCCATGACCTGCGCGCGGACCTCGCGCAGCACCTGCATGTAGATCGCCTTCTGGTCCGGCGCCGGGTCCACGATTTTGTCCACCTCGAGCTTGGGTGGAAGGTCCTTGGCCACCTCCCCCTTGGTCCGTCGGAGGATGAACGGGTGGATCGCGGCGCGCAGGCGGGCCGCCTTGTGGGAGTCGCCCTGGTCGATGGGGCGTGCGAACTTCTCCTCGAACTTGGGCAGGGGGCCCAGCAGCTTGGGGCTGACGAACTCGAAGATCGACCAGATCTCGCTCAGGCGGTTCTCGATGGGGGTCCCGGTCAGCGCCAGCCGGCGCTCGGCCTGTAGGTCGCGTGCGGCCTGGGCCGTGGCACTGGTTGGGTTCTTGATGTTTTGGGCTTCGTCCAGGACGGCGTAGTTGAGCTTGAGCTTCTTCAGGAGGTCGATGTCACGTCGGAGCAGCGCGTAGCTGGTGATGATGACGTTGGCGCTGGCCAGCTCCTTCTTCTGCTCGCGGCGCCCGGCCCCGTGCCAGAGGGCGGTGCTGAGCGAAGGAGCAAATCGCTCGATTTCACGCATCCAGTTGGTGACGACGCTGGTGGGGGCCACGATCAGTGCACGGAGCGCCTTCTTCTCCTGCCTCAGCGTCAAGAACAGGGCCAGAGTCTGAATCGTCTTGCCCAGGCCCATGTCGTCCGCCAGCACGCCGCCGGACCCGAGATCGTGGATGAATCTGAGCCACGAGTGGCCTTGGTCCTGGTAGGGCCTCAGCGTTCCCTTGAGGGTGCGAGGCTTCTTGATCTTGGGGATCTCGCTCAGCGACGACAGACGCTTGAAGAGCTGACGGGCGCTCGGTGAAATCACCGACTGGTCCGTGTGTTCCAGGAGCTCCTGCACGCGACCGACCTGGTTGAGCGGCAGCTTGCCGTTCTTCTGCTCGTTGGCCAGGAGCTCGACTTCGCGGTCGATCATGGCCTGCACCTTCTGGGGATCCAGCGCGGCGTAGGAGTTGTCAGAGAGCCGGACGAACTTGTTCCCTTCCTGCAAGCAGCGGGCGAGCTCGTCGCGCTCGACTCCCACCCCCTCGCTTTCGTAGCTGACTTTCGCGCTCAGCCAGTCGATACCGCTGGAGACTCTTGCCACCAGCTTCATCGGCTGGCTGCGGATGTGGGTCCCGACCAGCTTCTCGGGGATGTAGAGATCCCAGTTCTCGGGGAGGGAACCGACGCCTTCCGACCAGAAACGGATGGCGACTTCCTGCTGAGCGGTGAACCGCTCGCCGCTTTCGTCCGGCGTCAGGTCCATTTTGAGCAATTCCTGGACGGCACTTTGCTGGGCGGCGATGTCGCACCGGATGCAGGTGGCACGCTTCTGCCCTTCCTCCGGCGGCAGGATCAGCACGGGCGTGGAGATGCCATCAGCGCGGACCTCCACCTCGGTTTCGCCGTACGCGGCACGCAGGGAAACCTTGGCTTCGGTGATCGATCCGGAAGCCTGCATGCGGAAGGTAGGCGTGAGGTCGATGACGTCTGCGACCTGCGAAAGTTCCGGCAACTCGGCACCGACTTCGATCGCTACCTTGGGAAGACTATCGGTGATCATGCCGATGAGCTCCGACGCCGGCTCCGCAATGGTCGGGCTCCGGATCAAGCGCCGCAAGGCAGCGGGGGACATCCTGCGATCAATGGGCCGGGCAATACCCTCGGAAGCGTCGACGTGCCAGCCGGGGGCCCCTTCGAACCAACCGCCGGAAGTGAGCTGGAAACGGCGCCCGTTGTCGGCACGCTCGAAAGTGGCTTTGGCCACGATGGTGTCCGAGCCGACCATCTCGAGATCGAAGTGCGGCCGGAGCACTTCGTCGCTGAATCGCAATTGCATCAGGGCCGGTTCGAGCAGCACCCGGCGTCCCTTCATCAAGGGCAGCAGTTCCGCCGCGTCTTCTCCGCGGATGTCCACCGCGGGATGCCGCGGATTGCCGCTTTCCAGGCGCGAGAGCAGTCGCAGAATGTCGCGGTCCGGGGTGGGGGCCAGAGCCTGCCAAGTCAGCGCGACGCTGGGCAGCAGCGGTACTCTGGCTTCGGTATCCAGCACCGTCACCGTCAGGCCTCCTTGCCGAACGTGCATGCGGAACTCCAGCGCGAGTCGACGCACCGCCCCGTCGGGTGCGAGCCAAGCGCCGATTCCGGTCGGGCGCGCGCTGGCGTCGGGCGTGGGCGGAGGATGCAGGCCAGGGGGAACCAGCTGTTGTTGTCCCTGAGCCCGGCGCCGTCGCTCACGGCGCCGGCTCGCGCGGCTCGTGCTATCTCCGCCACCCTGGGTCGACGTGCTCGTGGTGGTGGGCTGCACGTCGCGTCGTGGCAACTTGGCGCGGGCGCGATTTCGCACTGTGATGAGCAGCGCGGCCACGTGCTTGCAGTGCTGTCCCGTCTTGTGAAATGCCGGGCAGGTGCAGTGTGACGTGATCCCCGATTCCCCGAGCCGAATCGTCGTTTCGTACGGCGCAGGGTCCGAGCCTTTGACCCGGCCCTTGGCATCGGCCTCGTTGACGGTGACTCCTTCGACGACCTTGCGCTTCTCGTAGTCGAGTCCGCGAAGGAACGTTCGCGCGCCGAGCAGGCGGCGCAGTCCACGATCCGAAAGAGTCGATAGAGCGTCCGAAATGGACGTGCCGGATGAATCGGTAATCTTCTGAGTCACGTTAGAAATGGGGCGACCGCCAGTGAAGTAACGGCTGCGGCTTTGACCAACAGGTGGGCGGCCGGGCCAGCCGAATTGCCCAACACGCCCGCCACCGCATCGGTGGCCGCTGACGCGTTGGAAATCGTCAGACTGCCACGGGCGCGGTCCGCGCGACGGGCCGCGGACAGCGCTCCGCGGACACCATCTAGCGCAAGCGCGCCGATGAGGCCAGTCACGGTGGCAACGAATACGAATGACGCCAGCGCCTGGTGGACCAGTCTCGGATCCACTGGCCGGTACGCCAGGCCGAGAAGAAGGGCCAATCCGATGGGGCCGAGCAGACCGAGCCCGACCTCGGGGAGCACTCGGTGCAGGGCCCCACGAGCCGCGGTTTCGATGCAAATCCGATAGCTGGGAGTGTAATCCTGCGGCACCTGCGCCGCGCCGCTGCCGGTGACGAAGCCGCCCAGCTGGCGCACCACCTCCGCAGTCACGCCCCGCACCCCGCGGACACACGCCTGAATCACCCCTCCGGCGTAGGCCGCGACGGCAGCGGCGCCCAGTGCCCCGCTCCAGCCGACCAGGGGCTCTGCCACATTCACCGCGGGCAGGTCCATCGCTTCGAGGGGATCCAGGGTGAGCAGTGGCAGGGTGGCGGCGGCCAACAACGCCGTCAGACAGCCAACCACGAGAAGGTACGTATCGGCGACCGTGGTTGCGGACCAGCCAGCTTCCACCAGCTTGGCCGACCGTCGCTCGCCTTCGGCGTGACTCTCTTTGGAGCCCATGGTGGCCACACCTTGGGCGTTGGCTGCCAGTGGTCCGAACAGGCTCACCGCGAGCAGGTACGGACCACACCCGAGCATGGCCATCACCGCAGTGAGCGATGCGATCAGTGCGCCTCCTGGTACGGAGGAAGCCTGGCCGAGGTGCCAGGTTGCAACCATCGCAGCGGCGATCACCAGCAACGGGGCTGGCACCGACCGCAGGCCTGCACTCATCGCCAGGGTAATCGCGCCGAGGTCCTGGGAGCGCAGCGCGTCCACCAACTCTCGCACGATCGCTCCACGCCGGTCAGCGCGGAGTCGCGCCAGATGCCCGGCGCTCGCGGCGGCCAACATGCCCAATGTGCCCGCTGCGATGAGCCACCAGCGAGGATAGTCCCCCAGCAGCCAGACGCTGGCGCCCACGATCCCACCCAGGGTCACCACCGACGTGGTGACTTGGCCGCGCCACAGCGCGTTCGCGGGGGAACACCCCTCGTCGCTGCGCACGACCATCAGGCCGAATCCCGAGGCGATGACTCCGAATGAGCGCACGACGAACGGCACGCAGGCCAACGAATAGGCGGCACCAACGTTGGCCGCACTGGAGCGCAGTGCGGTCACGCCGATGATGACCGCCACCGAGCTCGCCAGCGTGCTGCTGACGAACAGGTCGACGCTTCGCACCGTGATTTTGCCCAGGTGGTCGCCCACCAGGCTGGCCACGATCGCTGGGTTCCGGGCGTCGTGCTCGCCGAGACCGGCGCGGTGTTCGCCTCCGAGCGTCGCCCCCAACTCACCCGCGCACAGGTAACAGGCCCCGCTGCGCTGCAACACCAGGGCGGCCGCGACCGCGCCGAACCCGTAGCTCGGCAGGACCGCGATGAGACTTCGAGCCAGGGCGACTGCCTGCTCCGGCGAGGCGGACAGTCCGCCCTTGATGGCGATCAGCAGGCCGAGCCATGCGCACAGGCCCAGCGTGCTCACCGCTTCGGTGAGCAGGCCACTGGCACCACCGGCGCGGATGGCCACGCTGAGCGCACGGTCCAGGCTGAGCCGTGTCGCCATGCTGGTGCGCAGACTCGCGCTCGAAGCGATGCGTGCCGAAAGATAGGCGGTCAAACTGACGGAGACCGAGCCGAGTGCCAGACCGATACAGCTCCAGAACGCGGCTTCGAGGCCGCCCAACGTCGGCCGTGCTGGCACGATGGTTCCGTGGAGCAGCGAGGCCGCCACGATCAGAGCCCCGGCTGCGAGGGCCACCAACCCGAGCTGTCGCCAGACGAAGGCCTCCAGGGCGCGCCGTATGGCGGCCCCCACGCGGCGCACTTCTGCGCTGCCGGCATCCCGGTTGCTCGTCCAACGCGCCAGCAGTGCGGCAAACACCAAGGCGGCACAGTTGATGACGACAATCAATCCCAGTTCGGTCACGTTGACGTTGCTCTCGTCGCCACGCTTGCGGGCGTGTCGTCGCCTGGGGGGTTCGAGCCTGCCGCGGCAGCCCCTGGCTCGACCTGGATGGGCCGGGCATTGGCTGGTGGGCGGTGGGGATCAGCCGACCAGCCCGCTATCGGGCCGGAGCGCTGCGGCCAGGATGCTTCCCCGCTGGAGCGACCTCAGCTCCCGTGGGTGTAGCATGCTGACTCTGGACGGGGCAACCCCCGGGCCTGGCGACCGGAGATTGTCCCTACTTGGGGGTAGACTTCGCCTGCATCACCATCAGGTGATACTTGTTGAAGCCGCTCTGCCCCAGAGTGAAGAGCACTTCCATCAGCAGTCGGTAAGGGGTCGTCCCGTCGCCGATGATGATGGCCTCGGACCCCGCGGGGTCGAGCCCCTTGGCTTGGCGGATCAGCTTGTCGGTTTCGCGAGCCTCGCGCAGGGCATTGCCGAGCGGCACGATGTAGAGATCGTTGGGACCCTTGCGCTTGTGGCGCGCGCCGACCCCCGTCTGCGCCATCGATTCCCGTCCCGGGAGCGTCAACACTTTGTTGTCGCCGACGAGGATTAGCGTCTTGGAGACCGTCACCATGACGCCTTCCTCCGGCGGCTGGGTGCGGATGATCGAGGTGGGCAGTCGGAGGTCGTCGCTCTGCGGTACCGATGCGCTCGACTCCCCCAAGCTCTTCAGGAGGAAGACCAAGATGATGGTCATGATGTCGAGCATCGCGGTGATGTTGAGGAAGTTGATGTCCGGATCTTCCGCCTTCCTGCGGATCGCCTTACGCAGCTCGGTCTTGTACTTCGACACCGGTGCTGCTGGGGGGCGTGGCCCGCTCGGGGGTGCACCGCCTCCTGGCGTGCCTCCGCCCGGCGGCTGTCCGGCACCTCCACCTGGAGGTTGCCCGTGCGGCGGCTGTCCACCGCCTTGCCCGTAGCCGCCACCGCCCGGAGGCTGCCCGTAGCCGCCACCGCCCGGAGGCTGCCCGTAGCCGCCACCGCCCGGAGGCTGCCCGTAACCACCACCGCCCGGAGGCTGCCCGTAACCACCACCGCCCTGCATCATCGCGGCACCTTGAAGTTCACGTCGTCAAACAGCACGTCGCCCTGTGGCGTGGTGCGGACGGCGTCGATGACCTGGATGACGGATTGATAGTCCGTGCCCGGGTTGGCGCCGATGAAGATCTGATTCTCGTCGGCGTAGTCGGGGTTTGATTTCTTGAGCTTGGACGCGCACTTGTTGAGCGCGTCATAGTCGTAGTTGCCGCCACGCTTGGGGATGGCCAGGCCCTCGCCCAGTCCGGAACAGCCGGGGGCGACGTTGCCGCCGGAGGCCTTGAGGGAGAACCCGTCGTTCACGATCAGCACGGTCAGGTTCAGTGCCGAGCTCTCCACGGACTTGCGGACCCCGGCTCCCCCAGCAGCAGGGGGAGCGGTGGAAATGGTCGCGGTGAACGTCACCGCTACCGTCGCGAGCACGAAGATGAGGATGTTGACGATGATGTCGAGGAACGGAACGATGTTGAGCTCGCCCCCTTCCTCGTCCGGGGAGAGTTCCTTGGGCTCGCTCAGGCGGCGGACCTTGGCCCGCTGTGCGGCGCTGAGTTCTGGTCCCGCTGGTTCCATCGCGGTCGTCCGCGCTCAGTGCTGTCCTGGGCGGGAAAGCGTCAACAAGTTGAACGTCCGCTCCATCGTCGTCTCGAGGTCGTGTTGGATGGCCTTCGCTCGGGTGTGCAGGATGATGTGGGTGATCATGCAGAACACCGCGATTCCGAGTCCGAGGGCGGTGTTGTACATGGCCTCGGCGATACCGTTGGACAGCATCCTCTGCTTGTCCGACTGAGAGAGGCCCGGGTTGGCGATGGCCGCGAACGTCGCGATGAGACCGCTGACCGTTCCCAGCAGACCAATGAGAGTGGCGATGTTGGCCAGCGACCAGAGGGCGCCGACCCGCTTCTCCGCCTGCGGCTTGAGCTCGGAGAGCTTCTCACTCAGCGCGGCATCGATCTCGTCCGGACCCTTGTTCGATTGCGTCAGGCCGGACTTGACGATCTGCAGGATGGGATAGTCGCTCGCCTCGCAGAGCTTGATGGCCCGGTCGACGTTGCCCGCCGTGACCAACTTCTTTATCTGCGCGAAGAATTCCTTCGAGTTGACTCGGTACCTGGTCAGCTGGAAGACGAACCGCTCGACGACGATCGTGAGCACGATGGCCGAGCAGCACAGGTTCAAGACCATGAAGGTCGGGTTGTGCTTGAACGCTGCGACCAGCTGACTGGACTGAGCCCCTTCGGCTGCAAGAAGCAGGAGCTGCATTCCGCTATCCCTTTCGAAACGCCTGTTCCGACGTCGTTACCGCGCCACCCTCCGCGCAGACTTGCGCAAAAACGCGAGAGACTATAACGACAGCGCGAGACCCAACGCAAGACAGCTGTGGGCAGTCCGCGTGGCTGTCGTTCTCGCAGGATCTTCTTGGTTTGAGCCGGGCGGCGGGTTGAACGTAACCTGGTGAGCGGAGCATCTAATCACTTGACTTTCATTTCTGTTACTGCATCTCGCTGCCCGCGTGGTACCCGTCGGACCGGCGAGTGTCGCGTGGGCATGGAGCCGAGTGGTGCGCGCGGACCCAGCCGGAGACATCGGGCGCGCTGCGCCTTCCAGATGCGTGGGTCTGCCACGTTCGATGCCGACTGCTGCGGCGTTCGCCGGGACGAATATAGAAGTACGACGCATCCCAGCGTTCGAGCCTGCGCGTGGGGGTTCGTCGGAGTGAAACCGCGTCGCACCGAGGTGCAGCTCGGCGCAGGAGGACAGGGTCCGAACACGTCTTCACGGCGGTCCGCACCGAGCGTGCGAGGACCCGGTCGGCGCCTTGCCATTTTGTGATCGCGGTTTGCGTAGACACGAAGAAATCGCAAAATCAAGTAATTTAAGCCCTGACAAAAACCTACAGCGTCCGGCGAAAACCTGTAACTTTCTGTTACCGAACGAAGAACGTTAGGGTACCCAAAGTCTCTTGACTGTCGCGGGTCTGCTTCAGCAAGATAGCGCCGGTCCGGAACTACAGTGTTCGTGGAATCGGATCTAGGCAAAACACCTGGGCGGCTGTCGACCGTGAACGGAAGCCAGAGTTCGCATACTGGGGTTTCAGACGAGCCGCCGAGCAACCGAGCAAGAGTGTCGGCAGGAAGGTAAGCAGATATGGCTGGTTTGTGGCATCACTATCAGGCGGGCGGATGGGCAATGTGGCTTATCATGTTCTGGCTGATTTGCGCGATCGCGGTTATCGCAGAACGCGCCGTGTTTCTCTTTGGGGCAGCGTCCATCAACAAGGAGGTCTTTCTGGCCACGATGCAGAAGTGCATCCTGGCTGGGGACGTCGCCAAGGCCGTGAAAATGGCCTCGGCAGCGAACGCGCCGATGGCCCGCATCGTCCAGGCCGGACTGGTGAAGGTCAATCGCCCTGACGAAGAGGTGCAGGCTGCAATGGATGAGGCGGCCCTCAAGGAGATGCCGTCCATCAACAAGCGGACCGGCTTCTTGGCACTGTTCGCCAACCTCGCGATGCTTTGCGGCTTGTTCGGCACCATCGTTGGCCTGATCAAGGCGTTCGCTGCGGTCGGCGGCGAGTCGATCGACCCGAGCCAGAAGGCCCGCATTCTCGCTGAGGGAATTTCCGAGGCGATGAACTGTACGGCCTTCGGACTGATCTCGGCGATCACCGCCCTGACCGGCTTCGCCGTGATGAACGGCAAGACGCAGTCCATCGAAGACGACATCAACGAAGCCTCCGTGACCGTGCTGAACCTGGTGGTGGCCAACCGCCAGAAGGTCAATCTGCAGGGACTCGAAGGCGCTGCCTGATCCCCGGACGACCCGTTGCAGCCGTGCCTCCGTCGGCACGGCTGCCTGGGCACGGACCAAAGGAGACCCCTGAAATGGCAGGTATTGACGTAGGCGGTGGGCACGGCAAACGCCCTGTCAACCAAGAGCTACCGTTGATTCCGTTCATCGACTTCCTGCTCTGCTTGGTCATGTTCTTGCTCGTGACCGCAGTCTGGTCGCAGATGGCGCGCATCAACGCCGACGCGCGCGTCCCCGGTCCTCCCAGGCCCCAGGATGAGATGGACGAGCCGCCCAAGGAAAAGGATCTCCACGTGGAGATGCGCGGCGAGCGCAAGTTCCAGTTGGTCTGGAAAGAGGGAAGCACCGTCATCAACACCATCGACGTCGAGCGCAAGCCGGTGCCGGTGGGGCAGGGTGGCGACATCCAGTTCCCCGACCTCGGGAAGAAGATTGCCGAGGAGTGGAAGGCCAATGGATCCCACCGGGCCGCGACGGACAAGAAGTTCGATCGTGCGGTGCTGCACTGTGACAACACCACGCCGTTCCATGACGTGATCGCGGTGATCGACGCTATCTACACGCCCACGCGGGACTTCGGTGCTGGTGGAACCGCCGAGCAGGTACCGTCCTTCAACGTCACCTTTGCCATCAACTGAGTAGGAAGCCATGTCGGATAAGCCGCTCGGCCGATTTCATCAACCGATCAGCGTTCCTGGTCCGCGTCTGCTGCACCACATCCCCGTCAAGTTCGTCCGCAAGAAGGCAACGGGGGGCGGCGGCCGTGCGGTGAACCAGGAGCTGCCGCTGATCCCGTTCATCGACTTTCTGCTCTGCATCGTGCTGTTCTTGCTCTCGAGCTTCTCCGCAACCGGTGAGCTCCCCATCGACAAGAACGTCAAGCTGCCCAACGCCCTCAATGTGCTCGACATGGTCGACGCGCCGATGGTGGCCATCACCGGAACGCAGATTCTGGTGGACGGTGTTCCGGCTGGCAGCAGCCGGGCCGTGGAAGAAGCCAACCGGCTCCAGCGCATCGACGAGCTCTACCAGCTGCTCAAGAGCAAGCGAGAGCTGTGGAAGCAGATCAACCCAGGGAAGGACTTCCCCGGTGTTGCCGTTCTCCAGGTCGACCGCAAGGTGCCGGCGCTGGTGGTCAAGAGCGTGTTCCAGACCGCAGCATACGGCGGGTATCCCAACATCAGTTTCATGGTGGGGCGCCTCGGCGACGGTAGTGAGGGCGGCGGCGGCGAGTAGGAGCGCCCTGTCTGTCCACGGCCCCTGGGCGGTGGCAGCGAACTCCGGCAGCCTGCCGACTTTCGGGGAGCACTCCCTGTGGTAACGCGATCGGGTGGTCAACGCGCGGGGGGTTCGCGAGGGCTGCCGACGCTGAACGAGGCACGGGCCGAACGGCGCCGTGCCTTGGTCTACGGCAAGGTCAAGCTACGCGGGGAGCTTTCTCCTCGGTTCTGGCTCTGGGCGGCCGTCATACTGAGCGCCACCCTGGTCATTTACTGGAAGCTTTGGCAGGGGAGGCTTGCCAGTCAGAAGGCGGCCGTGATGGCCAAGCAGCGAGCCGTGGCCCAGACCCTGGAGCCGCAGGTCGTTCCGCAACGCGACCAGATCGAGAAGTGGGTCATGGAGTTCAGCGGCGCGGAGCAGCCCAAGCTGGTGCTCTCCGAGATCACGCCGGACCTGCTCAATTCCCAGCCCAGCATCTATCTGCGCCTGCGACTGGCAAACGGCAAGGACAGGAAGAGCATTCGGAAGGCTGCTTCGGTGTCGCTGCTGGACGGCTTCACGTCGTGCCTGTTTGTACGCAAGGGGGAGCCGGATCCGTCCCGAGGCCCCGAGTGTCTGACGTCGGCGGACTGCGATCCCGGCCTGCTCTGCAACGAGTACCACGTTTGCCTGCCGCCACCGAAGCCGTACAACATGCGGCTTGCATATCAGGCTCTCCGTGTGCTCACCCCCGAATGGAGCGACGAACTGCACGAAGCCTCGAGCGAACTCGAGGTCAAGGCGTTCGAGCGGACGCTGGAGCGGGTCGCCGAGGACGACGTGCCGATTGCCGTGCGCATGATGGACCGCGCGAAGTTCTTCACGCTCGTGCTCGACGAGGACCCGAAGGGGGGGCTACCCGAATCCTTGGACGACGAAGAAACCGAGGAGCAGCGCGTCCAACGTGCCGTCCACCGGGCGCGGGTGGGGATCTGGAACCTGTCGAGCGGAAAGCAGCTACTGCGACTGCGCGCCACCGCCGGGGGGCGACTGGTGGCGGTGGGCAAGAGCGTTCCTCACGATCCGCGGATCGTGGCCGCGCAGAAGCGGCAGGCGAACAGCTGCGCGTTGGCGCTTGCGGTCAAGGAGGCGCTGACCGGGGAGTCGCAACTGGGCACGTTGCCACCCCGCCCAGCAGGCGCATCTCCTCCGGCGGCGGGCGTTGGCTCCGGGGTTGCTGCTCCGAGCGGCGCGCCTGCGGTCAGTGCGGCACCGGCGGCATCGGTGAGCGGGTCTTCCCCCTGACCGGGCTTTGGTAGCCTCCGCCCCGGGGGTCTCGATGCGCAGGCGGTCTCCCGCGCCGACGGAGAATTGGGCACACCCGCCGACATCGCAGCCACTCAGCAGATTACGCCCCGGCGCGCCCGGCTCACCGCCGGCGAGGCCGAAGGGGTTGGTGGTTCGGCGTCAGGTCGCGAACTATCGCGTGACCTGCGCCCCTCTCGCGAGATCCGCAGGGAACGGGGCTACTCCACCGTGACGGCCGGAGCTGACGGCGGGCTGGCAAAAGCAGTCGTGGCGACGCCAATCGACACCATCAGGACCAGGCCGAACCCGAATCCGATCAGAACGTCGCGGAGCACCGCCTTGGGGCTTACCGATTCCATGCGAACCTCGTATGCAGAGCGCGTGCCAAGAGCACAAAGCCGAGAAAATCGCACGGGATGTGCCACCAGTGTGCCACTCGGGGCAAGTTCACGGCAGCTGCACCACCCGTCACGCTGGCACACTGGCTGCGCGCCGCCTCCACGGACGGTCGGGGCGCGACACCCGCTGGAATCCTCAGGACGTCGGACCCGAGGCTTCGGCCGGGGCGTCGAAGTGGAGAGTGATCTGGGTCCCGGTCCAGTCGACCCGGACGCTGCCACCGTGTTCGAGGGCTCCGAACAGCAGCTCATTGGCCAGCGGCCGCTTGAGCTCGTCTTGTAGCAAGCGGGCCAGCGGTCGCGCACCGTTGTCGGCGTCGTAGCCCTGGTCCGCGAAGTAGTCGCGAGCGGCCGGTTCGAGGGCGATCGTGACCTCGTGCTCCGCGAGTTGCGTTTGCAGCTCGACCAGGAACTTGTCGACGATCTTCCCCATGACCTGGGGATCGAGCGCATTGAACCGGATGCGGGCGTCCAGGCGATTGCGAAACTCCGGGCTGAACGTGTTTCGGTAGGCGATGTCTTCGCTCCCCGTGGTGTTGCGTTGACCGAATCCCACCAATTTGCGGGCCAGGTCCGCCGCCCCGACGTTGCTCGTCATGATCAGAATCACGTGACGGAAATCCGCTCGTTTTCCGTTGGTGTCCGTGAGCGTTCCGTGATCCATCACCTGCAAGAGCACACTGAAGACGTCCGCGTGCGCCTTCTCGATCTCGTCCAACAGCAGCACCGCATGAGGGGTCTTGACGATCGCCTCGGTGAGCAAGCCTCCGCGGTCGTATCCCACGTATCCAGGCGGAGCCCCGATGAGTCGTGAGACGGTGTGACGTTCCATGTACTCGCTCATGTCGAATCGAATGAGCTCGATGCCCAGGCACTGTGCGAGGCCGCGGGCGACTTCCGTCTTGCCGACGCCGGTCGGGCCCGTGAAGAGATAGCTCCCCACCGGCTTTTCCGGCGGGCGCAGCCCGGCCCGGGAGAGCCGAATGGCCGTGGCGAGTTCGGCGATGGCTTCGTCTTGTCCAAACACGACCCGACCGAGCTCGCCTTCCAGCTCACGCAGGGCGGTCTTGTCGCTCGCGCTCACCTGCCGTGGCGGGATTTGGGCCATGCGCGCCACTACGGCTTCGATGCGCGCCTCATCCACGACCGCGCCCGCCCCTTCGCTCAGCTTCGCGTCGGCTCCGGCCTCGTCGATGAGGTCGATCGCCTTGTCGGGCATTCTGCGGTCCGGAAGATGTCGCTGAGCGAGCTTGGCTGCAGCCTCCAGCGCCGATGCCGTGTAGGTGACGCCGTGGAACTCCTCGTGGTGAGATTGCAGCCCTTTGAGGATTTCGACCGTTTCTTCCAAGCTGGGTTCGAGCACTTCGATCTTTTGGAATCGGCGGGCCAGAGCGCGATCGCGCTCGACGTGGCCACGGTAGTCCTCGAACGTCGTGGCTCCGATGCAGCGGAGCTTGCCGCTCGCCAAGGCCGGCTTGAGCAGGTTGGCAGCGTCCAGCGTGCTGCCACTCGTCGAGCCGGCCCCGACCACGGTGTGCATCTCGTCGACGAACAACACGGAGCCCTCGTGGGCGCTCAGTTCCCTGAGGACGGCTTTTACCCGGTTCTCGAAATCACCGCGGAACTTCGCTCCGGCCAGCAGCGCCCCCATGTCCAGTGCGAAGATGACCGCGCCCTTGATCGGATCGGGCACGTCGCCGGCGTGCAGGCGAGCTGCCAGACCCTCCACCAGGGCGGTCTTGCCCACACCAGCGTCGCCCACGAACAACGGGTTGTTCTTGCGCCGGCGCGCGAGGACCTGGATACCGCGGTAGAGTTCCTTCTCTCTACCGACGAGGGGCTCGAGGTCTCCCGCCGCCGCCCGATCATTGAGATTCACGGTGTACCGCTCGAGGGCCGTCGGGCCGCGTGCTTCCTCCGGATCATCCTCGTCCAGGCCAGCGGGGAGCGCCTCGAAGTCATCCACCGCGCCATCCTTGGAGACGCCGTGAGACAAGTAGTTCACCACGTCGTAGCGCGTGACGCCCTGACTCTCCAGGACCTGGACCGCCGGTGAATCGCTCTCGGAGAAGATGGCCACCAGGAGGTTGCTGGGGCGCAGTTCCTCCTTCCCGGCCGACTCGACGTGCAGGGCTGCGCGCTGCAGCACCCGCTGGAACCCGCGGGATGGAGTGGGAGCGACGGGGCGTTTCCCTGGAGTTCGATCCATCTCTTCCGCGAAGCAACGTTCGAGCTGTTGCTTGATGGCCTCCAGGTTGCCGCCCGACTCGGCGACGACGGCCGCGGTTTCGTCGTCGTGTAGCAAGGCAAAGAGCAGATGCTCCACGGTCAGCACGTCGTGGCGGCGGCGCTGGGCCTCGCTGGCTGCGAGCGAGCACGCGATTTCGACCTCGGCACTAACCTTCATGAGAGTGGCCTCGACGGCTCTGGGGCGCGATCAGTTGAGGATGCCTTCCGGTTCGGCCGTGCACTTGAGGGGGTGCCCCTGCTCCTTGGCGTACGCGGTCACTTGCAGCGCTTTGGTCTCTGCCACGTCCCGGGTGAAATGTCCCACGACGCCGTGTCCCTTGTGATGCACGTGCAGCATGATCTGCGTCGCCTCGGTCTCGCTCTTGTTGAAGAACTTCATGAGCACGTGAACCACGAAATCCATGGTCGTGTAGTCGTCGTTGTGCAAGACCACGTGGTAGCGCCGTGGCGCCCGCGTCTTGCGCCGTTCGACCACCGCAACCTCATCTCGACGCTGCGGGTCGTCACTGGATTCGGGTTTGGACATGGCGGGTCGGGTTCCGCCCAGAATTTGAGCACTCACGGTGGAGCTGTCGAGGGGCAGAGCCTGGCCCGAAGGCCGATTCAGTCTCGGTTCGCCAGGTTGCGCAGAAACCCCACCAGCGCAGCCCCGGCCTCGGCCAGGTCTTCGAGCAGATCCGTTTCGCCGGTGACGTGGGTCGTGTTGCTCGAGCTCGCCGCAGCGAGAGTGGCGCCGGCTGCCTGGATTTGGTCCTCGCGGCGCTTGCGCTGCTGCTCTTCATTTCGCCGCCGGGCCCGCTCGAGCCCACCGCTCTCGACGAATGCCAGCACCCTGGGGAGCTCACCCGGGTCGAACCAGAAACCGTGTTTCTGACACACGTCGACGATGACGCCGCTGGTCTGTCCGAAGTTCTTGCGGTTCATCAGGGCTCCGCAAGCCGGGCAGGGAACGTAACGCAGGGGTTGCTCCAGCGGGTTGCCGCGTGGAGCCGGCCTGGGGGCTACCTGGCCGTACACCTCGCGGCGTTCGAGCAGCTCTCGTAGCAGGGCGTGCTCGACGAGTTGGCCGCCACACTTGGGGCAGTCGTGCAGGAGGCCTGGGCCGCCCGAGAACACCTCGAACGGGACCCCGCAGTCCGGACACAACAGCTCGTCGGGCCGCCCGAGAGGCTCCAGGCCCAAGCTCCGCCCGCAGCCTGAGCAGTGGACGGCCTCCGGGACGTTCATGTGGTAGCAGTTCGCGCAGCGCACGGTGGCTACGGGCGAGTGACAGTACGGACACTGTCGCGCCTGCTCGTCCACCTCCCCACCGCAGTTGGGGCACCGGTATGCACGTGCCTCTTCCGTCACCAGCCAACCGCGGAGTCTGCCCGAGCCGGGCGAAGAGGGCTAGGTCGCAGTCTTGGCGGGGGCCTTCGGCTGCGCAGCCTTGGCGTTTTCCTCGGCGCGTTTGAGCTCCCACTCCAGATTCTTCTTGGCGCGGCGATTGCGCTGCTTCCGACGTGCTCGCGGATCTTGCGGCGTTCCCATGGCGAGCGGGCTCATAGCGCACTCCCAGCTGGCTGTCGATCGAACAATGCCGGTGGTTTCTTGGGGCGCTCACTCCGCTTCGGGGGCGTATCGGGGGGCATCCCCGGGCCCGAGTGGTCCACCCATTACGTGGAGCTCTCCCGAACACCCAGGCCCGGCGTTCTCGCTGACACCAGTGAACCCCAGCTCGGGCCGCCGACTGGAGTCTTGCGCCAGCAGCGCGTGCACGACCCGGGCGAGTCCGGGCCTCATCCGTCAACGGTGGAATTCAACGAAGGAAGATTTTGGGCTACTGGCCGGCACTCGCGCAACCCAGGACTTCCGGAGCAGCCTGAGGCCCACCGGCCGCAGCGATGCTGCCGGGATCAGCTTGGATCCCGGCACGGGCACGGGTCCGTCACTCTTCAGCCGGCGTGGCGCTCCAGCAGGCGCCCCAGTCGCGGTGCGGCGGCCTCGACGTGCTTCTTCGCGGTCGGGCGAAGCTTCGCGTACATCTTTTTCACGCTGAGGTTTTTCGCACGCTCTGCGCGGCCGTCGGTGATCGCCAACAGAGCGTCTGCCATGCGGCCGCGATTCGACTCCACGTAGCGTCCCGCCGGTTCACCCTTCTGCACCGACTCCTCGTAGATGGGCTCGAGCGCACCCACGAAATCGTCGAGGAGATGGTCCACGGTTTCACGGATGAAGCCGGGCTTCACTCCCTTGACGACCTTGTAGGCGCCCTTGACGGCCAGTCCGGTGATGCCGCTCTTGTCGGCGACTTCTTGGTCCAGCACCTGACACGCGTCGTCGACGATGGCCCGACGCCGCTCGGGGTCCTTCAGTTTCTCTCGTAGGCTTGCCATTCTCGCTGCTGTCTCCCGGCCTGTGGGGCGAACGGCCGGGGCCCCGGGAGTTAGCACCGTAGCGCTCCAGCTCAAAGCGCATCCTGCGCCGGCTTGCCGGAAACCGCCGCGCCGGCGCCATTCGTGGCCATCGAGCTTTTTTCCCCGGAAGGGGTTGCGTAAAGTGCTCTCGCCGGAGAGAAACTCACTATCCGGATTCCCATTGGAGCGCATCGAGTCCGCTCGCGCGGACCGGTCACGGGGTTCGCGCAACCAGTATGAAGGACGACCTGCAGCGCGGAAGATGGCTCGGTCGGAACGAGCTCCTGCTGCCCATCGGCAGAGGCGGAATGGCCACCGTCTGGGTGGCGCGGCGACACGAGGACGATCGCAAGGATGATCGGGTCGTTGCCATCAAGGCCATCCTGGCGGACCTCGCGGAAGAGGAAGAGTTCGTCAAGATGTTCTTGGACGAGGGCCGCCTCGTTCAGATGATTCGACACCCCAACGTCGTCGACCTGTACGAGGTGGGTCAGGACGAGGGCGTCATGTACATGGCGATGGAGTGGGTCGAGGGTGATTCGTTGCACACCCTCATCGCGGAAGCCGGCAAACGGCGCCCCATTCCGCCGGAGATGGCAGTGCGCATCGTGGCGGACGCCGCGGCGGGGCTGCATGCTGCGCATGAGCTGACCAACGAGCAAGGTGAATCCCTGGCGGTGGTTCACCGCGACGTTTCCCCTCACAACATCCTGATCGGAACGACCGGCTCGGTGAAGCTGGTCGATTTCGGCGTCGCCAAGGCGGTCGAACGGTTGGCAGAGGCGACCATGGCGGGGCAGGTGAAGGGGAAGTTCGGGTACATGTCGCCGGAACAGGCAGTGGCTCGCCCGGTGGACCGGCGCAGCGATGTCTTCTCACTGGGCATTGTGCTTTTCGAAGTCACCACCGGTCGCCGACTGTTTCGGGGCACCCATGACGCTGAGACCCTGCACCTGGTGGTCGAGGGTGACATCCCGAGGCCCACGAGCATCGACCCCCGGTACCCTCCGCGACTCGAGCAGATCGTCCTCAAGGCCCTGTCGCGCAGCCGACGTGAGCGGTTTCAGACCGCCGAGGAACTACAGAAAGCGCTTGAAGGGTTCCTCAAGCAGGAGCGCACCGTCGTGCCTCGCGCCGGAATCGCCTCGCTCATGCGCAAAGTGCTGGGCGAGCGGATCGAGGCTCGACGCCGTGCGGTTCGCAACGCGGCCAAACAGCTGTCTGGTGCCAGCACGATTCAGGTCCAGCAGATGATGCCGCAGGGCTCGAGCTTCACGCCCACGGGCTCGGAGCCGGTGAGCGCTTCCGCGCCGGGCAGCTCCGTCGAACGGGGCTCCGTATCCGGAGTGAGCGCCGCCCAAGGTGTCCCACATGATATTGGTCAGCTGACCGGCTCGTTTGTCGGAGTCGGCCCTCAGGCGCCCACTCAGCCTGGGTTTGCCGCACCGGCAAGGGGAAACGCCTGGGTTGGATACGTGGTCGGTATCGTGGGCCTGCTCGTCGCAGTGGCCGCGCTCATGCTCTATCTCTTTGGTCAGCGGCCGACCGTGGTTACGGTCGGCAGCGGGCCGGTGGCACCTTCGGCGACTTCCCCCGCGCCGAGTGCCCGCTGAGCCGGACGCATTTGGGCGGCCGTACCTCCGGAGAACCGTCGTCCGGAGATGCATTTTCGCCTCAGCCTGGGCATGGTTCCCGCGCGAGGAGACTGGCCCGCACGAGGCAAAGGCCTTAGCTTATTGCTGGCGTTGCCGATCCTTGGGGAGCGAAGCAGAGACATTGGGTCCTCTGCCGGGCGCGTCGATTTGGATAGCTCGTGAGTTCCGTGAGAGAGGAGAAGCAGTCCCAGGGTTCGCCACGCGAAAGGCGGAGCGACCCCCGACAGCGGGAAGCGCCGTCGGGGAAGATCTTGGTCGTCGATGACCAGCGCAACATGCGGACCACCCTGGCGATGATGTTGCGTGGCGCTGGGTACGACGTCGACGAGGCCAGCGATGGCGAGGCCGGGAGCGGGATGGGCGCTGCCGGCGCGTACGACGTCGTGATCACCGATCTGCGCATGGGAGAACGCGATGGCATCGACGTGCTGCGCGCGGTCAAGGAATCGCAGCCGATGAGCGAGGTCATCGTGATGACCGCGTACGGGACGATCGAAAGTGTGGTCGAGGCCATGCGATTGGGCGCGTTCGACTACATTCAGAAGCCCTTCGCGGAGCAGGAGTTGCTCGTCAAGGTCTCCAAGGCGCTCGAGACGCGTCGTCTGCATGGGCAGGTTCAGCTCTTCGCGCAGGAGTTCAAGGAACGCTATCACTTCGGGAGCATCGTGGGACGCTCGCAGGCCATTCGTGACGTGTTGACGCGAGTGGTCAAGATCTCTCCCACGGACGCCATCGTCCTGATCACGGGAGAGAGTGGCACCGGCAAGGAGTTGATTGCCCGCGCCGTCCACGCCAACAGCAAGCGTGCGGACCGACCCTTCGTCACCGTCAACTGTGCTGCTATCACCGAGACGTTGCTCGAGAGCGAGTTGTTCGGACACGCACGCGGGGCGTTCACGGGTGCCGTCAACGCCCGGCGCGGTTTGTTCGAGGAGGCGGACGGCGGCACGTTCTTCTTCGATGAGATTGCCGAGACCACGGTCGCATTTCAGGCCAAGCTCTTGCGCGCGATCCAGGACGGGGAAGTGCGCCGGGTGGGTGAAAATCGTCCCGTGAACGTTGACATCCGGGTCATTGCCGCGACCAACGTCGATCTGAGTTCGGCGGTCGCGGAGCGGCGCTTCCGACAGGACCTCTACTACCGATTGAACGTGGCGCGGTTTCACTTGCCGCCTCTGCGCGAGCGCCGCGAGGACATTCCCCTCCTGGTCGACTTCTTCCTCGACAAGCATAACCGGAAGATGAACCAGCGTTCCCGAGTCGGGGAAGGCGTGATCGACCGTCTGGTGGGCTTCGACTATCCGGGGAACATTCGGGAGTTGGAGAACATGGTCGAACAGGCCGTGGCCCTTTCCGGGGGCGGCGCGATCACGGTCGACGACATCCTCCCGCAGGCGCCCAGGCGGCCGTCCAAGGGGCCGGGGCGGACTTTGGCCGACATCGTCGACGCTGCCGAGCGGGAAGCCGTCGAGGCAACGCTGCGAGCCTTCGACGGTAGCCGGGAGCGAGCCGCCGAAGCACTCGACATCAGCCCGACGACGTTGTGGCGCAAGATGACGCGGTTGGGTATCACCTACGATACCAACCGTTGAATTCCGCGCGTCGCTCATCCGGAGGGGGCCGCCCCGAGCAGCACCCGCCGCCGCAGCGATGGGCGACCGAGGCTCACCCTCGCTGATCTAGGCTCCCTGTTTCGTGCGCACCAACCTGTTCGACTACACGTTGCCGGATGAATTGATCGCACGCTGGCCCAGCCCGCAGCGTGACGATGCGCGCTTGCTGATCGTCGATGCCGAAGCGGTACGGCACCGGCGCATCGCCGACTGGCCCGATCTGGTGCCCCCCGGCTCGTTGGTGGTCATCAACGACACTCGAGTGATTCGGGCGAGGCTACTCGGCGCGCGCCGGGAGACGGGCGGACGCGTGGAGATTCTGCTGCTGCGCCGCGTGGACGGTGAGTCCACCGACCCGACGGGCCAGCGTCAACTGTGGTCCGCGCTGGGGCACGCCAACCGACCGTTGCGCGCTGGCGCCAGGGTGGACGCTGGGCCACTCGCGGTCGAAGTACTGCAAACGGGTTGCGACGGAGTGCTTACGCTGTCGGTGAGCGCAGACGGCGGGGTGGAGGAGGCGCTGCGCCGACACGGACGCGTGCCGATTCCGCCGTATCTGCGCCGGGAATCTGCCGAGTGCGACGACGACCGCTATCAGACGGTCTACGCAGTTCGTGACGGATCGGTGGCAGCGCCGACTGCCGGGCTGCACCTGACGCCCGCCTTGTTGGAGCGGCTGCGGGCGCAGGACGTCCGTTTGGCAAGCGTGACGTTGCACATCGGCCTGGGGACGTTCCGGCCCGTCGTGGTGGACGATTTGGACGAGCATCCGATGCACACGGAAAGCTACGAGGTGGGGCCGGAGTTGGTCGCCGAGATTGGCGCGGCTCGCGAGCGCAACGCCAAGGTCGTCGCTGTCGGGACGACGGTGGTGCGAGCTCTGGAGAGTGCTCGAGATCCCTCACGTCGGAGCTGCGTCCGCCCCGGGACGCGAGAAACGAACCTGTTGATTCAGCCCGGGTTCGAGTTCAGTGTGGTCGACGCGCTGCTGACCAACTTCCATCAGCCGAGGAGCACGCTGCTGGCACTGGTGGCGGCGTTCGTCGGCAGAGAACGCGCCCTACGGGCGTACCAAGTGGCCACCGAGCAGAAGTACCGTTTCCTGTCTTATGGCGACGCCATGTGGATTCCAGAGCGATGGGTCTAGTCACGTTTCACTGCGAGGCAACCTGCGGAAATGCGCGTGCGGGCGTGATCCACTCCCGACGTGGCACGGTGGTCACCCCCGCCTTCATGCCCGTCGGAACGCAGGCTTCGGTCAAGGCGCTGACGCCGGCCGAAGTGGAGAACACCGGCGCCCGCATGGTCATCATGAACACGTACCACTTGTGGTTGCGACCAGGGCCGGACGTGGTCCGTGAGCAGGGAGGGTTGCACGAGTTCAGTCGCTGGCCCCACACCATTGTCACTGATTCCGGCGGCTATCAGGCTTACTCCTTGGCGCAGCGAACTCGGTTGACCGACGACGGATTTGTCTTCGCCTCCCATCTGGATGGCGAACGCCTCCACCTCTCTCCAGAAGAGTCGATGCGTGTCCAGGGCATGCTCGGGTCAGATATCGCCATGCAGCTGGATGTCTGCCCTCCGGCAGGAGCCACCGCCGAGGAGTTGGAGCGCGCCGTGCGCTTGACCACCAGCTGGGCACGGCGCTGCCTGGAGGCGCGGCAGGATGGGCAAGCCTTGTTTGGTATCGTTCAGGGGGGACTCGACGAGCGCCTTCGCCGTGAGCACGCCAGTGCCCTGGCAGAGTTGCCACTCGATGGATTGGCTCTGGGAGGATTTAGCGTGGGCGAGCCTCGCGACGCCATGCATCGCACGCTGTGTGGCGTGGCGCCTGCCCTTGATCCTGCGCGGGTGCGGTATCTGATGGGCGTGGGGACGCCGGCGGACATCGTCCGGGCGGTCGGGAGTGGTGTGGACCTATTCGACTGCGTGTTGCCCACCCGCAACGCCCGCAATGGCCAGGTCTTCGTCAGTGACGGAAAGCTCATGATTCGCAATCGCCGGCATCGAAACGACGCCGGTCCTCTCGAGGCGGACTGCCCGTGCCCCACTTGCAGCGGTGGGTTCAGCCGCGCCTACCTTCGCCACCTCTATCTCGCTGGGGAGATCCTGGCGCATCGGTTGCTGACCCTGCACAACCTGCACTTCTTTCAGCAGTTGGTGGCACAAGCGCGGCAGGCTGTGCAGAGTGACACTTTCCCCAGCTGGTCCCGGGCACGTCTGAGCCGGCTGGAGGAGCCCGAGGAGGCCGAGTAGAAGCGCCTCCGGGGTTCTGACGGGCGCAAACTGCTGGGCCGCCGACGCATTGTCGAGAGGACGAGCGGTGCCCGAGTGAGGCGCGGGCACGGGTGGGGGAAGCAGCAACTCTGCTGCAGGGGTGAGCGGCGCCCGAGCCAGGCTCGGGCGCGGGATGGGGACGCAGCCGGTCCACGGCAGTGATGAGCGGCGCCCGAGCTTTGCTCGGGGGCGACTTCTAAACCCTCGTGGTGTGGCGACAATCATGGAATACTGACCCGCGGATGAGTCAGGGCCAGAAGAAGCAGATTGGAAAAATCCTCCTACAGCAGCGCGCCTTGAGTCCGGAGCAGTTGGAGAAGGAGCTGGCTGAGAAGGGGGGCGGGGGTCGTCTGGCATCTCGGCTGGCTCAGAAGGGGACCATCACCGACGTCGAAGCGCTCAAGGGTTTGAGCGAACAGCACGGGATCCCGGGGATCGACCTCGCCCAGATCTGCCTCAGGTTGGACGACCTAGACCTTCTGCCACGGGAGATCGCCGAGAAGCATTTGATCCTGCCGGTGCTGGTGCGGGACGACCGTCTCTTCATCGCCATGGCGAACCCGCGCGAGAAGAAGGTCATCGACGAGCTCGAGTTCGTTACCGGCAAGAAGGTGTACCCCTACGTTGCGCTCGAGACGGCGCTCGGTAGAGTCATCGAGGCTGCGTACGTGCGCAAGGCGCGCGGTGAGCAGTACTACGTCGGCCCGAATTGCCCAGCGGCGACGCTCCAGAAGCTCAGCCTCGACGTGGACGGGAACCCGGTGCCCAGCGAGCGCCCGGCGCCTCCCGGCGCCATGCACGAGCCAGCCGAGGCTGAGCCCATGGATGCTCCGGCCCTGGTCGTTGATGACACGGTGGGGAGAGTCTCACGCGCTGATGAAGTCGAGGACGATGGCTTTGGAGACGTCTCCAAAGATCTCAGCGTCGTGGTGGACCCGAACGAGGTGGCCGCGGCTGCCGAAGTCGCCTCGGACGCAGGGGCGCGCACGGTGCTGGTCGTGGACGATGAGGGGGACATTCGCAAGCTGCTCAAGCGGCTGCTGACCACTCAGGGCTACCGTGTGCTGGAGGCGGATCGTGGTCTCTTGGCCCTGAGAATGGTCAAAGAGCACGCGCCCGATCTCATCATCTTGGATGCCATGTTGCCCGAGGTGCATGGCTTCGACATTGCTCGGAGGATCAAAGGCAGCCGACGCTATGGGCGCATTCCCATCATCATGGTGAGCGCCGTCTACCGCGGCTGGCGCTACGCAGAGGACTTGAAGCAGAGCTGCGGAGTGGAGCACTACATCGAGAAGCCCTTCCGTATCGCAGATGTCATGCGGGCGGTGGAACAGTGCTTTCAGGACGGTACGCCAGGTCCCGACGACCAGGACCGCGAGATCTCCGGAGACGCCGAGGAGGCGCTCAGCGCAGGTGTTGCCGCCTACAAGGGGGGGCGCCTGGACGAGGCGGTGGAGCACCTCCAGCGGGGGATTGGAATCGACCCGCTGGCCTATCGACTCCATTTCCACCTCGGGCTGCTCTACGGCAAGAAGAACCAAGTCTACGAGGCGATCAGCGAGCTGGAGACAGCCATCGAAATCAACTCGCGCCACTTCCCCGCGGTGAAGAACCTGGCAATTCTCTACCAGAAGGCTGGTTTTCGTAACCGTGCGGCGGAGATGTGGCAACGCGCGCTGAGCCTGGCTCCGGATGAAGCGACCCGGCAGTCGATCAAGCAGCACTTGGTCGAACTTCTCTGATAGGTTTCTCGTTAGCTGGTGGCTGGCGTATCCTCCCCATGCTTCTTGGACCGCGGTTTGAGCTCGTTCGGCTGAATGAAGTTCCTCTGTCCCAACTGTAGGGCGAAGTACCAGATCGCCGACGAACGAGTGGCCGGCCGCTCTGTGAAGATGAAGTGCCGCAAGTGCGGGCACGTCATCCGCATCACAGGGCCGGGAGGCGAGGCGTCGGTGTCCGGTAGCGTGCCTCCCGCTAGCGGTACGGTCGCCTCCGATCGTGCTCCGGCGCCTTCGAGCCTTCCGCCGCCCCGTCCGGCCGAGTCGCAGCCGCCTTCCTCCGAACCTTCTGGTTCGGTAGCGGACCGCGCGAAGGGCGAGGCTGCGTCACCTGCCGCGTCTGCGCCGCGAGCAGAGGTCAAGCGTCGCCCGGAGATCCACGCCACGTTGCCGAGTCGGTTGGGGCGAGGCGAGGGCAGTGGTCCCGCCGCGGTGGCGTCGAGCTTGAGCAGTCCTTCATCGTCCGGTGCCGTTCCGGAAAGCCTGAAGCAGGCCGCCGCGGCGCTCAGCGGCGATGCCGCAGCCGACCTGAAGCCGCCCGAAGGCGATGCCGGCGGTGCGTTGGTGGGCGCGTTCGCGCAGGCGGTGAGCGCAGCGGAATCCGGCGTTGGCGATGCTTTGGCTACCGGCACCAGCGATTGGTACGTCGGGATCAACAACGTGCCGGTCGGACCCGTTCGCATGAGCCAGCTGCATTCGAAGGCAGTGGTCGGCGCCGTGGGCCCCGACTCCATGGTGTGGCGCGAAGGATTCGAGGACTGGCAGCCGCTGCGAACCTTTCCCGAGCTGCTGGCAGTGGTCGAGGATGCTCAGGCTTCCGCGTCCAGTGAGTCACTGGCGGCCACCATTGGGGCGGGGGGTGCCCCTGCTGTAGGAGTTGGGCAGGCGTCAGGGGATGGCGGGGTGGCCACCACGGTGGCTGCTGGGGCCGGTGCGGTGGACGACGTGGTCGCTGGAGTCCCACGTCGGGCGAGCCCCAAGGCAGCGTGGCTGGCCGTCGCCGTGGCACTGGTGTTCGGTCTCACCGTCGGGTTCGTGATGTTTGGTGGCAAGCGGACCGTGGAGACGGTCGTCAAGTACGTGGAGGTCCCGGCCGACGGAAAGCAGGGTGGGTCCAAGGAGGCACCAGCCGGTGACTCCGAACACAGCTCGGAGACCGAAACCGAAGGGGAGGAGAAGACCGTGGCCGCCAAGGGCGCCCGTCGCGCGACCAGGGGAGGAGCGGTCGCGCCCGCCGCAGCTGCCGAAGCGAAGGAGGCCAAGGCCTCCGGTGGGGGGCTGAAGGGTCTGAAGGCGCTCGGTGGCGTCCGGAGTGGCCCGGACGCGCCCGTCGGGAAATCCGAGGCCGCCACCAGTGGCCAGCCGCTGGATTCCGCACAAGTCCAACGTACCGTGGCGCGCTACACCGGGAGCGTGAAACGTTCGTGCTGGCAGCCGGCGCTGTCGGCCCGCGACAAGAACGCGCCCTCCACCGCTCGGGTGTCGGTCAGCATCCAAGTCGCCCCTGGTGGCAACGTCCGGAGCGTCAGCGGCAGCGGGGATCCCAGGGGCTATCGTGGTTTGGCGAGTTGCATCACGAGCCGAGTGCGCGCCTGGCGTTTTCCGGCCTCGAGCGGTGAGACGACGGTCAACGTTCCGTTCGTGTTTGCCGCGCAGTAGCCAGCTGAGCACGAAAGCGCGTCGGCGGAGACCGAAATCCCCGCCGACGCGGTCGCACTAGCTCGTAAGCCGGGTTCTGTTTCGCGGTCCGAGGTCACCCCCGTCCGCTTGGCGCTCATTCATCTGGGACGTCCGTTACCGAACGCCTCGTGCGGCCTACCCTGGGGCTCGGGCGGGCAGCCCTCTA